>CAIWXY010000137.1 GCA_903916775.1 uncultured Actinomycetes bacterium | reverse complement strand
TGAACAATCAGACGTCCCGCAATCATGCCAACCATAAAAAGCAGATAAGGCAAGATGCTCAGAGTCGTACTTGCTTTGATCTCTTGATGTGCAACGAGTGTGGCCCAGTCATTTGTCGAAAATTCAACCATCACTGCACAGAGGTAGGCAATGCCGATTAATTTATCGTCCAAGAACATATGCCAGAGGGCTTTGACTTTAATAGAGGAGTTGGGATCGTGCTGCGAAGAACCCTTTATCAATACAGGTGTAAGACGTATGGTCGAGTAAACAGTGCCCATCCAACAAATAAACATCAGAGTGTCAATATGCCAAGCGAATGAGACATGAGCCGTTACTGCAACTGCAATCGCTACAGTTAATAAGGTGCCAATCGACCAGACGCCGTGAAGTCGAGGCAAGATTAATTCGCCACTATCGGCCTGACGTTTCAGGGCTTGATCATGAATTGCAATGTTGTAAGCATTGAATGCAAAGCCCAAAATCATGTTAATCAATACGTAGATAAGCGGTGAATGAATATGCGGAATCATCGCAATCGTCGCGAATGTCAGCGAGCCAGTTACTAGTACAACTGGTTTAACTCCAATTTTGTGAACAAGCTGGCCTACAGTGAAAAATGAAAACATTGCGCCTACCGCACCAAGACTGACGAGCACTCCGTATGTTCCGTCATTGACGTGCAGATCGCTTTTAAGGTCTGGAGTTCTGGCTGCGATCGCCAAAATGGCTAGACCAAAGAAGAAGAAAAGATTGCGCTGATATCGAGCTTCTAGTTTTGGCGCAAGAGCTACTGGATCAATCAAAAGAGCGCACTCGCCAACTGCTGCCGAGCTTTTGCGAGCAGCGGATCAGCTGGATCTACCAAAGCAAAGAGCGAGACAAGATGTTCTCGTGCGAGCTTGCGCTCATCACCGGCAGTGAGCTTGACTGCACCGATAAGGCGAGTGAATGCGGCTTCGTAATTGCCCTGAGCTACTTCGATATCTGCAGCCTGAGCTGCAAGCTGCGCATTGCTTGGATCGGTGGCGGCGGCCGGTAGCACGATTGCGGGATCCAAACCTTCAATTCGAGCTAGAAGGGTGACCTGAGCTAGCCCGAGTTGAGCTAAGTTATTGCCAGGCACACGATTGAGCCATGCTTCATAGGCTTTCTTCGCGCCAGCATAATCTGAGGCTTCTAGCGCTTCTAACGCAGCAAGTTCTTCTGGCTCTAGCTTCTCTTCTACTTCCGCTGCGGCTTCATCGGTGTGAGTTGCTGCGGCTGTCCCGACTCCGATTCCACGCTCGGTTGCCAGTGCAACAACGCGATCGACAACCAGGCGAAGTTGCTCTGGACTTGGCAGTGTTTCAAAGAGCGGAACAAGTTGCTCGCCGATTAAGGCAATGGCGAAGGGAACTGTTGGGATCTGAAGTGCTTTAACAACGGCATGCTCCATATCCACGTTGAGGTTTCCGAGGAGCCATGGTGCATCTGGGCCGAGCTGCGCAATCTCATCAAAGAGCGTTCCAAGTCCCGCCATTGCTTCGAGGGATGGCTTACTTTTTGAGGACCAGCACACAATGATGACTGGGATTTGGTTAGATGCTGGAAGGAACTCTTCCATCAAGTTTTTCTGCGTGACAGGAATTCCCTGAATTGCATCTGCTGGGACAGGATTTTTGAGTGCTCCTAAATCAAATGCACTTCCAAAATTATTTGGCATACTCATGTCCAGACCTGCGCATCTTTATGCTCGTAACGCTCTTGCACATTTGCTCCGTACTGGTTTCGATAAGGCAAAATTGTTTTGATGTAATCCTCTGTAGCAAATGTCAGGCCAGGATCTCCACCAGCTTTTTCACCCAGATACCAACGATGCTCCAAAATCTCGTGGAACATTTGTGCTGGCTCCACACGACCTTGGAGTTCCTTAGGAATCATATTCATCACGCGCTGATACGTTTCAAGTAACCAGCGTCTGGCACTATCTTCAATAGGAGGTAGCGGTTTCTTCTCACGGCCGCGGAAGCGATCAAATGAAGCAAGAAGACGCTTAGCTTGTAGTTCTTCTGCATGTATACCCATCAACTCCCAGAGACGACTCTGGTGGTAGCCAGCAGCCACAAGCTTTGGAGTGAATTTAAGTGCGCCCTTATCGCCGTCGAGAGTTACTTCGACCTCTTCCACCGCAAAACCAAGGTCCTGAACCGAGCGCATAGCTTTCTCAACTGCATGTCGATCAGAAGGATCCAAGATCTGTGGCTCTTTAAGCATCTGCCATAAACGGCGGTAACGTTTGATGACTCCATCGGCGGCACGAATTGGATCCATACCTGGATGCAAGACTCCGGCCATCGCCAGATCTTCCAGCTCGGCTGCAACGTTGAAATGTGCAATATCTAAATCATGTTCGCGTTGGCCATTGCTCAAATGTGTCTGGAACTCACCTGTCTCTGCATCAACAAGATAAGCCGCGTACTCGTTCGCATCTCGACGGAACAAGGTATTGGAGAGCGAACAATCGCCCCACCAGAATCCGAGCAAATGCAATCGTACGAGCAAGAGCGCGAGCGCATTCGCCATAGTTGTGATCTCGTGAGGAGTGACATCGCCACTCATGATGACTCGATAAGGAAGTGAGTAAGGAAGATAGCGAGTGACGATTGCGACCGGAAGAGGGTTAGCTTGATCGTCAAGTCTGCCATCAACGATCGCTACCGGCTCAACACATGGTGCGCTTCGATGATTGAGCTCGCGAAGAATTTCGTATTCCTTTTTAGCAAAGACTTCGACAGTCTCTTTAACTGCGAAAACTTCCCGCTCGGTCTCCCCCGTACGGATTAGCCGAACAACGTGGCGAGAGATGCCTCGCATCGAGGTCAGGCCGGGATCTTCTGGCCAATCCTCAAGCGGCTTGCGCCAAGGCATATGGGAGAGCGAGAGCATCTCTTCGCTCAATCCCGTAATTCTTAGCTCACCCATACCCATATCCTCTCGTATTCGGGGACAAATTGCGTATCATCAAACTATGGCGCTCAAGAAACCTTCACTTCATTTCGGCACTAAATCCCCATCCCCTGCAGAATCCTTGGGGCAGAGTGGGGAGCCTCTCGATCGAGCCCATCCTTTCTATTTTGGCTTTCTCGCTGCAGCCGGCGGTGTTATCGCAATCACATTACTCAAGGCACTGGCGAGCGCTAGCCAAGTCTTTGTCCTGATCGTCATCTCCCTCTTCCTAGCTGCGGGACTAAACCCTGCCGTGGAGTTCTTTCGCAGGCGTGGACTTGCTCGCAAATATGCGGTCCTGGTCGTGATCGGCTGTGTAGTCGCATTTGTCGGCCTCTTTGCGGCAGTTGTGATCCCGCCAGTCATCAAACAACTCGACTCGCTCGTTCGAAATGCCCCAGACCTCATCTCCAACCTGAAGAACAATCCGACTCTTGCCAAACTTAATACGCACTATGGAATCATCGACAGTATTCAAAAGAAGGTGGCTTCATCGATTCACAATGGCCAATTTGTCATCACCGCTTTCGGTGGCGTGATTGGAGTAGGTAAGGCCGTTTTGTCGGGAGCGATCGCGACCCTCACAATCATGGTCTTGACGCTCTACTTTTTGGCCTCATTGCCTACAGTGACATCCACGGCTTACCGCTTTGTGCCGCGAAGTCGCCGTGATCGAGTCTCGAAAATTACCGATGCCATCGTGCGACGTATTGGTAGTTTCGTCAGTGGCCAGGCCACAGTTGCATTCATAGCTGCCATCTTCGCGCTTACTCTCGCTCTTGCGCTGCGTATCCCCTACCCGCAGGCTGTCGCGTTATTGGTCTTTATCTGCGGACTAATTCCACTCGTTGGTCATATCTTGGGATGCACAGCATTCACATTGGTAGCGCTGACCAAATCACCTACAAGTGCAATTGTGGTGCTCTGTCTTTATATCGCTTACGTCCAGTTGGAAAACTATTACATCATGCCACGCATCATGCGCCGATCACTATCTATTCCCGGACTTGTTACGATCATCTCCGCGCTCATTGGTGTGAGCCTTCTTGGCATTGTCGGAGGCATACTTGCTGTGCCTATTGCGGCAGCTGTCCTACTAATTCTCGACGAGGTCGTTTTTCCTAAAGCAGATGTAAGTTAAATCTCGGTAGGAAGTGGCAAACGCTCTGGCGCGATGATGGCAGTGATCTCACTCAGAATTCGATAGACGTAGGGTTCTCCCACCCACAAGTGTTTTGCTCCAGCAATCGGATTGAGATTGAGCGAAGGAAATGATGCAAAGCGCTCAACGGCCTGGGTTGGATTGAGGTACTCATCATGCTCTGGAATAAATGCATGAACTGGGCGTGGATCTTTCTCCCAAAACTCAAGATCGCTGCCTTGCGTGCGTTGCAGTGGTGGACTCAAAAGAATCAATCCCTTGATGCGAGCATCTTTGGCATATCTAAGCGCTAAATCTGTACCGAATGACCAACCGACAATCCAAAGATCTTTGACCACCAGCTCATCGAAACAAAAATCTATAGCTGCCAAGACATCAGCTTTCTCGGCTTCGCCGTTATCGAAAACTCCTTCAGATGTCCCGGCTTCGCTCGTGGTTCCGCGAGTATTGAAACGAATGATCTCGATACCAGCCATTGCAGGTAATCGATTGGAAGCCTTCTTATAGATATGGCTATCCATCATTCCCCCGCCGCTTGGGTTGGGATGCAGGCAGAGCAATGAGGCTGTTGTGGCATCAATTGGCGAAGCAACTTCTCCGATCAGCCGAAGCCCGTCTCTCGTGAGAAATGAAAAGGGGCGACGATTGGCCGGCAAAACGGTGCTCGGACGTATTAACTCAGACACAAAATAAGTTTAGTCTTACTTCATGAGCACGCCAGTAACCCACCCCGAAATCATCTCCTACTCACCTCGAACTGGCCTTGAGATCGCCAGATATCGCGACTCCTCGGCCGCTGATGTAGAGCAAGCGGTAGCACGAGCTCGAGTCGGTGCGATGAGTTGGCAGTCAATTGGTTTTAGCGGTCGCAAGCAGATCCTTCGCGCATGGGCTGCTCTTATCACTTCGCGAATCGATGAGATCGCAGCACTCATCAGCGAAGAAACTGGCAAGCCAGTAAGCGATGCATACCTAGAAATTTCTCTCGCTCTCTCACATTTGAGCTGGGCCGCCAAGAAGGCCAACCGCTACCTGCGCACATCTCATCGCGCGCCTGGAATTCTCTTCGCCAATATGTCTGCTCAGGTCCAGCATGTTCCCTTCGGAGTCGTGGGCGTTATCGGTCCCTGGAACTACCCAATTTTTACTCCAATGGGTTCAATTGCCTATGCCTTGGCAGCCGGCAACTCGGTTGTCTTCAAGCCAAGTGAGTTCACCCCCGGTGTTGGACACTGGCTTGGTGAAACATTTAACGAAGTTGCACCGAACGCCAATGTATTTTTTGTTGTCACCGGAGGCCCACAGACAGGTGTTGCACTCACGCAAGCAGCGATCGACAAGTTGGCTTTCACTGGATCGACCGCTACAGCCAAGAAAGTCGCCGCAACATGTGCCAACCGAATGATTCCAGTTGTGCTGGAGTGCGGTGGCACAGACCCAGCCATTATCGATAAGGATGCCGATCTTTCTAAAGCGGTCGAGAGCGTTCTTTGGGGAGCAATGTCTAATGGTGGGCAGACGTGTATTGGTATCGAGCGCGTCTATGTGCATCAAGACATTGCTGATGCGTTTGTTGCAGAGATAACCAAACAGGCTTCAACTCTGCAAGCAGGTGTGGATTATGGCCCCTCAACTATGCCAGCCCAACTCAAGGTCATTGATTCGCATATCAAAGATGCAGCTACTCGCGGTGCAACGTTTGTGGTTGGCAGCGCGGACTCCGTCCAGGCCCCATATGTGGAGCCAACCATCATGATCGATATTCCAGAAGATAGCTTGGCTGTTGCAGAAGAAACTTTCGGACCTACTCTCACCATTAATCGCGTAGCGACTATGACCGAAGCTATTCAACGAGCAAACGCAAGTAAATATGGACTTGGCGCATCTGTATGGGCAAAGAAGAACGGCAAGGCCATTGCAGCCCAATTGCAATGCGGAATGGTCTCCATCAACTCCGTTATTGCTTTTGCGGGTGTGTCTACACTTCCGTTTGGCGGTGCTAAAGATAGCGGCTACGGAAGAATTCATGGCCCGGAAGGTTTGCGAGAGTTCACCTATCCACGCTCTGTGGTTCGTCCTATTTTTGATCTACCTCTTTCGTTTACAACATTCAAACGAAAGCCTTCGACTGATCGACTTCTGAAGAGAGTGATTACTTTTCTTCATCGTTAAAAACGTGGTGCGTTTCTGCTGCGTTCAGTATTGGGACGACGATGATCTTTCTTCGCCCAACATGCAGTGTGCCAATGACGACGTGAATCAATATCGTCATCGATCCAGGCAACAATGTGTGGCGTTGCAGTAGGGATTAATTGATCACAGCCAGGGCATCTATAGGGTTTATTAGAACTCGATCCAGTAATTTTGCGGACCGTATAGATTCCCTCGGCATGTTCTTCAATGCTTGCAAATGAGGTCGCTGGGTCACGCTCGGGCTCCTGACGGCCACCACGGCCTCGAGCTTTAGGGTGATTTCTACGCGGACTCACCCCCTTATTCTCTCGCATGTGAACTCCAGGATTAACCTTTCCCAGCACCTATACGGCAAAATACTTTCATGGTTCGCAAGTGGCGGTATGTATCAATTCTGCTCACCACTGCCCTGCTCGCACCTGGAACGTCGAGTTTTGCTGCGACTCCAACTCCTAAACCGCATCCGGTGGTCAAGAAATCAACGACGAAGAAGTCGACTGCCTCGATCACAAAAAAGTCTGTCGTAAAGAAAGTCAGCACCACCAAGGTCGGTAGCAAGAAAGTGGTTTCACCCAAGAAAACCACCAAGAGTGTGGCTCATCATTATTACTACCGACCTCGCCCACGCATTGGCGTACCCCCTGCCCCTGCACCTCATTGGCCGCCAAGTGGATTTGTTTCGGCTAGCGGTGTCTATGCACGAATTCCTACTGGACAAGAGTTGGTCAGCATTCTCTCCACGAGCAAAGATCCTTCAGCTTCGGTAAATCAGTGCGCTCCGGACCCCAACAATCCATCGCTTCAGGCAGTTGCATGCGGCGCGATTCTTGCAGCATCCCAAAACGGATGTTCTTGGTGGGAAGTAAATTCAACACTTAATGGACCTGATCCAAGTAATCCGGCGAACATCATTGCACTCGGAACACTGCGAACGCTCTCAGCGGGAACTGCTGCACATAGCGTGAGCACGATTATTTTAGTGAGCGGTGTGCCATTGGGTAACGCCATGAAATTCACCAACATAACTGCCAAGTGTTGGCTTACTCAGACAGATGAAACTGTTCCGAGCGACACATTCACGCCAGCACCTGGTGTTGATATCAGCCTAGCGCCAACTCCAACACCGACGCCTTCAACAAGCCAGAGCGCATCTGCGGCTAGCGTTCTGCCTTCAATCCAACCATCGGCAACTCCTGCTCCAGCCAATTGAAGCACTTCACACTAAACTAATTAGCGATTAGCCCCAGGTACCCAGAGAACATCACCAATCTCTTTATTGGTAGTGCGCGCAAGAACAAAGAGCAGATCTGATAGACGATTGAGGTATTTGGCAGTCAAAGGATTGACGCCTGCACCGAAAGAGTGAATAGCGTGCCAAGTTGAGCGCTCGGCGCGGCGAACAACGGTTCGCGAAACGTGCAAGAGCGAAGCTGCCGCAGTACCTGATGGAAGTACAAAGGAACGAAGTGGTTCTAGTGACTCGTTATAAAAATCGATTTGCTCTTCTAGGTAAGCCACTTGGGTTTCAAGGACGCGAAGAGGTTCGTGAGTTGGGTTATCGATAACTGGAGTGCAGAGATCGGCGCCAACATCAAAGAGATCGTTTTGAATTCGGACTAGAAGCTTGGTCATAGCTTCGTCGGTAATGCCTCCGAGCGAGAGCACAACGCCAATGCTCGAGTTAGCTTCATCAACATCGGCATACGCTTCAAGGCGCGGATCGTTTTTTGATGTACGGCTCATATCTCCCAAAGAAGTTGTGCCATCGTCGCCAGTTTTTGTGTAGATACGCGTCAGATTAACCATGAGATCAGCCTATTGGAGCAGGTACGATCAGACCAGTTAAACTAGGAAATTCCGGAGCCCACACGAGCCGAAAGTAGGACCATGACTGAGAGTTCAACCGCTCTTCGCATAGCCGGTCCCGCGCGCTTGGTCGGTGAAGTAACCGTAACTGGCGCCAAGAACTCGGCGCTCAAATTGATGGCAGCATCACTGCTCGCCCCGGGCAAAAACACTCTGCGCAATGTCCCGGATATCGCCGATGTGGGCATCATGTCCGAACTCCTACGCCGCCTTGGCTGCGTTGTTGATTTTGATCCAGCGACCAATGTGATGACTATTGAAGTCCCCCAGACCCCAGGGCATATTGCCGAGTATGACTTAGTCCGCAAAATACGTGCCTCCATCAACGTCTTGGGCCCACTGCTGACACGAGTACATCAAGCCGAGATCTCTTTACCCGGCGGCGACGCTATTGGCTCTCGCGGCTTGGATTTTCATATTGCCGGTCTTGAGGCGATGGGCGCCGCCATCAGCTTCGAACATGGATTCATCATTGCTACCGCGCCAGCAGGGTTGCGCGGTGCAGAGATTGAACTTAAATTCCCAAGCGTGGGAGCTACCGAGAACATTATGACTGCAGCTGTATTAGCGAGCGGCACAACAATTATTCATAATGTTGCTCGCGAACCGGACATCATCGATCTTGGC
This sequence comes from uncultured Actinomycetes bacterium, assembly GCA_903916775.1. Lineage (GTDB taxonomy): Bacteria > Actinomycetota > Actinomycetes > Nanopelagicales > Nanopelagicaceae > PALSA-747. The sequence continues at coordinate 12,122 of CAIWXY010000137.1, read as the reverse complement.
GAGTACTTGATCAAGATGGGCGCTCAGATTGAAGGTCTGGGTTCTCCAACTATTACGGTCAATGGCGTCAAAGAACTCCACGCTGCTGATCACTCCACACTTGCCGATCGCATTGTTACCGGAACATGGGCATTTGCTGCGGCAATGACCCAAGGAGATATCACCATCAAAGGTGGTCGAGCAGATCACCTCGAGATTCCGCTAGATAAGTTGGTTGCTGCTGGTGCAGTGATCACTTCCACTCCGGATGGATTTCGCGTGAAGATGGACAAACGACCGGTCGCCGTAGATGTTGCAACACTTCCCTACCCTGGATTTCCAACAGATCTGCAACCAATGGCGATCTCACTCAATGCGATTGCTACGGGCAGCGCAATTGTGACTGAGAATGTCTTTGAAGCTCGCTTTATGTTCGTTAATGAATTGCAGCGCCTAGGCGCCAACATCACCGTAGATGGCCACCACGCGGCTATTTCAGGCAAAGAGCAGCTCTCTGGTGCTCCTGTATTGGCAACAGATATTCGCGCAGGTGCAGGACTTGTTTTAGCGGCGCTCTGCAGCGACGGCGTGACTATCGTGGAAGATGCGTTTCATATTGAGCGCGGATATCCGAACTTTGCGCAAGACCTACGCGCGCTAGGTGCGCAGGTCGAGGTTATTTAACAAACACTCACTTCTTAATTTTTCACAGTCGACTTAGCTTTTTGCTTGATCATTGATGTCTGATAGCCATCCACTCGATAACTGACTGCAACCCACTTTGCTCCGCTAGCAGCCAGCGGCGCCTTGCTCGCAGGAAGAATCACTATTGAGGTATGAAGTATTGGACGATCCCTTTTAATAATTGCACAAAGAGCCAATGCTTGCTTTTTGGCAAGTGCAGTTGCAGACACAAGAGAAGCAAAGCGTGTATACGTGTAACCAATACAGACTACCTGTGCGTGTGGTTTGAGAGTCGACACGTATGCTTTTAGATACGCCATATCAAATTTGCTCAATTGAAGGTTTCGAGAAATTGAGTAAATGCTGATAGCTGGCACAACTGCTATTGCCGCCTTACTGGCATCAGTCATCGCAAGATGTGTGGCATCTTGAGTGATTTGACCATCTCCGACCTTGACAGGATCTTGCGTTGGAACTGGAGTGATAACCGGAGTTGGAACAACAATTGGTGTGGGAGTTGGGTTTGGTCCAACTTCTGGAGCGCCATTCGTTGTTGCTGCTTGAGGCATGACAGGCACAACTGGTTGGGTCGGAATACCTGATGGTGCAGTCGCAATGACTGGCGCTACAGGCGGTGATGTGACTATCACAGGAGGAAGAGTGAGAGTAATCGCCGTGGATGTAGGGCTAGACGCGCTGTTTCCAATTGCATTGGTTGCAATCACGCTAAATGTGATTGGAATTCCAGATGTAAGTCCACTTACCATGCAAGTGGTTGTTGTAGAGGTGCAGCTAGATCCAAGATTTGATGTTGCAACATAGGAGGTAACTGTTGAGCCGCCATTACTTGCAGACGCATTCCAAGAAACTGTAGCTGAAGTTGAGCTAGTGCCCTGTGCAACTACATTCGTAGGCGCATCAGGCGCCACCTGCGCCACAACGACATCAGGATCTTGCGAGATAGAGACTTGAACTTGACCATTAATGGTGGCCGTCCCTAAAAGGCTAGGATTATTGCCGATAAGACCGTAGACCTTTGATCCAATACTGATATTTGGATTTGCTACCGTAAGAACAAGCGGTTTTCCAGCAACAGTATCGGGCACAGTTCCATCCGGGGCAATCCAGGCGAGAACCAGTGAAAGTATCGGGGTTGCAGTCGTTGAAAGTAAAGGTGCAACTCTTGTTGTTGTGTTCTCAAGGAAAGCGGTCAGTACGGTTCCGTCAGGAAGAGAATCGGCCACGTAATTCACAGTTGCAGTACTTCCATTAGTTCCTGCTGTGAAAGCTGAGTCGTACCCCGCGTGAACAGTTACCTGTGCAATCTGGGTTGCAGGACCAATCCCCGCAAGAGACCCTTGTATCCAATGTGCATATGCAGAGAGTGAAGAAGTTGGTGAATAGCTGGCACCAGCTGCTCCGATTAAATAGCCAGCACTCGGATCTGAGTACCAGCCACCAAAAACATAACTATTTCGAACCGCATTCGGCAAAACTATTGGGGTTGAAGATCCAAAGGTCATGCCAGCACTAGATTCTGCCGGCGTGCCGCCATTTCCATTGAAAGTAACCGTAAATGTCTGCAAAGTCCATTGTGCAAACAACGTGACATCGGAATTTGGAGTAAATGAGGTGGCCGAGTTAATTAAGTTGCCACCTGAGTTTTGGGTCGACCATCCTTCAAGTGTGTAGTTAGGCCGTGTCGCGCCAGGCATAACGATACTCTGACCAATAGTCACCTTTGCGGTTGAAGTATCACTTAATCCGTCGCCTGCATTAAAAGTAAGGTGATAAACCGAAGATATCCACACGGCATGAAGCAAGATATTCCCACTTGGTGCAAGCGAGTAAAGACCAGAGGTTGATGTAGGACTTGAAGACCAACCACTAAAAGTGAAATCTGTTCGGCTTGGTCCCGAAGCAGGAAGTGTTGTAGCCAAATTTCCGAAGGTGTACACGATTGGCACGATCGGAGTGCCGATACCGCCATTAAAATCGAATGAGATCGCATATTGCTGTGCCACCCACTGCGCTTGCAACACTACAGAGTGATCTCCAATTTGATAAGGAGCCCCAGCGTTGTAACTAGCGCTCCCATCACTCCAGCTGGCGAAATCGTATCCAGTCCGAGTTGGAGCACTTGGAAGCGTAAATATTTCGCCGATTGTGTGATTTGGCTCTACAGGTACCGAGCTTCCACCATTTACATCATAGGTAATGGTGTAACTGTTCGCCATCCATTGCGCATAGAAGAGGTAATGGTTATCCGAGACGGTATATGTCTCCCCATTTGAAGCACTCTGACCACTTTGATCAAGCCAATATGTAAATGTATATCCATCCCGCACCGGAGTTGTCGAAGTTACCGTGATCGTGTCACCTGAAACTTTCTGAGCATCAGGAATTGGGACGGAAACACTTCCGCCGTTAAAGGAGTAGGTGACATTGTAAATGCGGGTCCAAAGCGCGGAAAGAGTAACTGGAGCGTCTTTCATCACATAGCTTTGACCCGGCGCATAAGTATTTACTCCATCAGACCATGCGACAAACGCATAAGTGTTTTGAGATGAATCTGTGCTAGATATCCCATTAGATGTTGCAACGGTAAAAGGTGCTCCGAAATTCACATTTGCCTGAAGCGGTATCGCTCCGGATCCATTCGCACCTAGCGTGTAGCTCACTGGATAATTTGCAAGGTTCCACTGCGCGTACAACTTTGTATTATCTGCCACAGAAATTGGGCCGCTAAGAGGGTTGCCTGACACAGTAACTGCCCAGCCTGCGAATACATAACCCCTTTTGACCATCGTTCCTACTGTTGGCAGAGCTGCTGGATCTGTGCCAGTTGTGTAGGTGTCACTCGTCTTGCTTGGAAGCCCGCCTGCCCCGTTGGCGTCATAGGTCACCGAGTAGGTATTTGGAGACCAAATAGCCCAGAGGACTACATTGCTTGCGCCAATCAGGTAGGTGGCTCCTGAACTGTAAACAGTATTAGTTTCGGTAGCGTTGTATCCCCACCCGGCAAATGCATAACCCATGCGAGCCAGGTTGCCGCTATTTCCATAAACCGGTGCATTCTGACCGATTGAATAGGTCGAGTTGTCAGTCGGAACGGCACCGCTAGATGCGCCGTTCGCCTGATATGTCACCGTGTACGGAACAGGTGTCCACTTGGCGTAGAAGGTGATGCTAGATGATGAGAGCTGGAAAGAATCACCAGATTGATAAATATGACCAGAGCCATCTGAATTGAGTGTCCAGCCAGAAAAACTATAGCCGCTGAGCGACAATGCGCTCTGAGCTGAATTTCCGAGAATTACTGCCGTTGCATTTGAATTGTAATTATGGGAGTCCACAGCGCAACTGCCACCAGTCGCGCCATTTGGATCATAATGAATTTGCAACAATTGAAGCGTTGTAGCCGTCATTGATTCCAAACCAGATGCATATCCACTTCTGGTGGAGGTTACGGAAAGAACCACTTGAGTTACGGGATTGACACCTGTAACTACGATTTGATTATTACTGATGGCGGCATTTCCTGGGCTTGCATGCACGCTCCACGAGAAGTTTGAGTCATAATCGGTGATAGTTGCTGTGAAACCACCGGTATTTGCTACAACATTACTTATCGCTGGTGTGAGTGCGGCCTTGAGTGCGGAACCAGAGCCATAACCGATGCCATCTGAATAATTTTCTTTCGCAGCCGTAATCGAAATAGTGGCGATTGAGCCAGGTGACATCCCTGAGATCGTTAGTGGTAAAAGACCACCAGCTGCGGTTCCTATAGAGATAGTTCCGGAACCTGTCGTAACTGTTGCCGATTCCCACACGTAAGTGGGATCGAAATTAGTCACATCGACTGTGAAGCCGTCGGGAGTTGAAATGGCACTTCCAAATACAGGTGTAAACGAAAGTCCAAGTGGTCTCACATCTGTTACGTTTGAAAACGGACTTACACCAATTAGGTTTATAGCAGCTACTTGAAAATCATAGGTCAGGCCATTGCTTAAGCCTGTGACATTTATAGCCCCGGAAGTCGAAGCCGCATGTGCAAATGCATTCCACAAACTGGTTCCGTTGACCCTGTACTGAATAAGGAAGTCCGTAACGGGAGGCTCATTATGAGAGACTCCGCTTGACCAGGTTAACGATGCCTGCCCGCTGGAAGCCGTTCCTGACAGGCTAATCGGAGCGCTTGCCACGACTGGATCACACCAGATCACTGCATTCGGTTGATATGTTGCTAGATAAGTATGCAGAACAGTGGTACTACCTGAAACTTCGCAATCCTGCACGCTGGTAAGTGAACCGACATCAAATGCACTTGGGTCTATATAGGTCAAGTTGAGAGTTGTTGAAGAACCAAATTCAATAACTTTCATGCTCGGACTGTACGTGAAAGCATTCGCAGAAATTGTTGTGATAGTCGCAGGAATAACCGGAACCCAATTGGAAATTCCATTTTGCTTAAATGCATTAACTCCTATTGTTGATAAGCCACTTCCAAAATTGACACTCGCAAAATTTGTAGCACTTCCAAAGTTATCGCCTACTTGAATATTGCCACTACCAAAAGTGAGCGCAAGCGGTATGCCAGTACCACCCGATCCCAGGCCATATACCTTGTTAGCAAAGACAGATTCGCCCAGGTAAGTAGTCGAGCCGCTTCCGGCGCCTTGGATAGTGGCGCTCACGAGGGGGTTATTTTCAAACGCGTATTGGCCAACAACTGTGACAGTACTTGGAACGGTGACGCTCGTCAGTCCCAAATTTTCAAACCCGCCTTGATCGATGTTAACAAAGCCACTCGAGGGGAATACCAATCCTGTCAGATTACGGTTAGTTGAACTCGTGTTTGGAGCAAACGCTGCAATCGCAACACCCGTAATTCCCACAGGGATCGTTGCAACGCCGGAACAATGTTGTCCTGCAGCAGTGGGTATTGTTGAAGAAGTTACATAGAAACTGCCACCAATTGAACAAGTAATCCCATACACAGAAATGCTCTGCTGTGCCGGTGTTGCAGCCAGATAGCTTGAGTTTCCAGATTGAGAAAAGTTGATGACGCACAAGCCAGTTCCCGTAAAGGTGATCGCTCCCCCAGCAAGTGAGCATCCAGTTGAAGATGAATCGAGAGCAATGGCCACTGAACCTCCTGGCGCTAAAGCGCTAGGGGTGTAAGTGGCGCTGCCAAGAGAACCTGTCGCTGGAGCACTCGTGTTAATCGTGATCACTTGCGGTGATTGACCAACGACGACGGTCGCCGACTCTTGAGCCGAGTTGTAATCAGTTGAATCGGATGGGACAAAAGTAGACGTGATGACAGAAGTTCCACCGCCAACCGAAGTGAGGGTAGATCCAGAAATGGTTGCAACGGAGGTGTTGCCCGATGCGTATGTGAAGGACCCTACGAGGGCGCCACTAACACTCGGCGGTGTGAGCACAATCGGTGATCCTCCGAAATTTTGTCCTGGTATGGCAAAGCCGGAAAGCGTCGGGGTAGCTTTAGCAATCGAGATGTTTTGTGAGACCTGAGTTGCTGCTGCGTAATTTGCGGTGCCGCTATCGTTTGCCGCGATAGTGCATAGACCGGCCGCAATCACGGTGAGTGAACCCGTGGTTCCATCAACAGAACAGGTTGCGGACGTCAGAGAGCTGTACGAAATTGTTCCCGTGCTTAACGGTGTAGCAACTGCGGTTACAGTGTGTGTCCCCGCTGATTCACCAAATATGAGCCCTGAAGGTGCACTGCCAAAAGCAAGCGTGAGAGCTCCTTTTCCGACAGTAAAGCTCTGCTGGATTTGCGAAGCAGCACTGTAGGTCGAGTTTCCAGCTTGATTGAAATCAATGACGCAAGTACCAGAACTGATAAAACTCACAACTCCAGTATTTATCGTGCAACCAGTAGAGGTGGCGTCAAGGGAAATTGCAACGCTTAAGCCTGAGCTTGCGGTAGCGCTAGTAGTATATGTAGCACCTGCAACCGCAGCGTGGGTCGGTGCAACTGAAGTTGTGGAAATATTCTGACTTGTCTGCTGGCGAGTCACTGTGACGGAATATGACTGCGTCGTGATGCCATCTTGAGCAGTCACCGCAACGTTAATTGAATTTGATCCAATGGTGAGTGGAATGGAGCTCGAAGCGACGCCAGATGAGACGGAAGTTCCATTTACTTTGACAGTCGCGTTAACTTGAGTGACGGTCGGCGTGAGTGTGATAGACGTTGTTGAATTAGGTACAGATTCAGCGTAAGAAGTTGTGGTAGCTGAAAAAGTGGGAGTCAACGATCCCGCTGAGGAGGTAAGTGCTGAAAGCGTGGCCGTGCTGGATGTGACTGCGAAGGAAATTGGAGTACTTGTCAGTGCTAGATAAGTTCCATCCGTGGCGATCTGGGCTGAGATCGTACAGGTGCCAGGCGCAACGAAAGAGACAGCGCCGCTTGAAACCACAGTACAGACACTCTGTGTTGCACTCGAGAAAGTAATTGAGCCACTACCTGCAGATGCGGTGGCGGTCAGCGTAGGCGCTGTGCCAGCAAAGGAGTATGACGGGTTGTAAGAACCGGAATTAATCGCAAAGGTTCTCGAAAGATAAATAGGTGGAGAGAGCGAAGAAGAACTTTCGGTTGGAATGCTTGAAGTTGGATTGGAATCAGTGGTGACGGCTCCATAACTCAATGTTGGTGCATATGGAGGTGTCTGTGCATAATTGAGTGCACTTGTCGATGTAGGTGCTAAGTTCAAGATGGTCGTTCCAGTACCACTTGAGTTTGAGCTGTACGAAGCAAATGAGGTACTGGGTGTGAAATTTGATGAGTAAATGGCTTCACCATCGATAATTCGTGTTGGACCAAAATATGAAGTATTTGAATTTGAATATCCAGACGTTGTTCCAATTCGAACAGTGTCATCATTGGCATTGGAAGTGCCCACAGAGCAGCTCCCTGAAAGTACTCCATTTATATAAATCGAGTCAGTTGCAGCTCCGGAAACTAATGATCTCTCAAAAGCAAGATCGACCCACTGTCCCATGGGCATCGCATTCGTTAAAGCCGTTGGATTGCAATATGCCGTTCCATTGCCTTCAGCAAACCACGTTCCCGTCGTGGGATTCATCATGTATCCGGAACGTCGAACATTCCAATAATGAGTTCTGACATCGGATGGATCGCCCGCCGTCATAGTCACCATGCCATACGGGTTGGAATTACCTAGCCAAGCCCAGGTTTCGATCGTAAACGAGCGCCCATCATTTAAACCATGACCAGCGGGGAAGTTGAAATCGATAGAGTCATTGCCCGAATATGCTCCGTACGGATCGCTACCAGTTTTAGTAATGGAGATACTGCCCGGGGTTGATGCATGAGCTAATGGCAGAGCATTGGGTAACCAGATGCTCTGAATGAAGGGAGCAAGTGGAGCCAGAATGGCTACAAGAAGCAGTCGTGCGAGATTTTGATTGAGCAAATTTCTCGCTGACAAAATGGAAGGGAACCCCCGCATAAATATTCCGTTCTCATTGACTATTATGAAATGACTTTTCAATCTTGGAAAAGTATGCCATAAATGAAAGAAATCACCACACTCATAAGCTCAATTTAAGTGTCGCCAGGTACCCCAATCCTGCAAAGCAGGTTCTAGACTGGAGACATGGCCACAACGAAAGATGCTGAAAACTTCTCAGCTGGCCGCCAAGCTGCCTACACGGCGCGCAACCGGGCTGCGTTGCTGAAAGCTGGCCAAGAGGTTTTGGCCGAGATTGGCCCTGGGGCCACGATCGAACAGCTCGCCACGCACGCACAAGTCTCCCCCACCACAATCTATAAATATTTCTCAAGTAAAGAGGTCTTGTTTGCTGAAGGCTTAGATCACCTGTGGAGAGAGTGGGTGGTCTGGTCCTACAACGGAGCGCCGCCAGCCTCCAGCCTTGAGGCTGTCATGGATTCGGCACGCAAGCTCTATTGGCTCAATGAGACTCACCCATTGTTTGCAAAGATCCTTCGCAATATGTTGAGTAATCCAGGTTTTCTTATCGCAGCAGTCAAAGGTGGAGGAACGGCCGCTTTTCAAGAATTAGCCAAGCAAGGGGTAATTCCGGATCAGAATTTCGAGGAGCGAATTATTCTGTGGAGTTATTGCCTCGCTGGCCTCCTAACCGCGGTATACGTCAACGAAGAGCTCACCCCGCAAGAAGCAGAAGTGGCGATGGGAATCGGACTCTCCATTTGGGGTATCAGCGAGGCTAAGGCTAAGAAGCTCATGTCAAGAACGCTTGTTTTTGCACCCTTAAAATAAAAAACGGCCCCATCCGAAGATGAGGCCGAGCTTAAATTTATGAGAACTACTTAACGATCTCTTCACCTAGTACAGATACGCGATCTTTGTTGACAGAGATGAATCCACCAGCCATATTGAAGTCTGATGTGTTGCCATCTGAAGTCTTTACAGTGATGATTCCAGGAACAAGTACTCCAAGAAGTGAGATGTGTCCTGGCATGATTCCAATGTCGCCATCAAGTGTGCATGCAGAAACCATTGTGGCCTCACCCGACCAGACGCGCTTTTCGGGTGAGACTACTTCAACGGTAAGTGTGGCCATCAGGTTACGCCTTAGCCAACTCTGCTGCCTTGGCTTCTACATCTTGTAGGCCGCCGCACATAAAGAATGCCTGCTCTGGAACGTGATCGTACTTTCCATCAGCGAGAGCTTCGAATGCTTCGATTGTCTCTGATAGAGGCACGAATGATCCATCGATACCTGTGAAGACCTTTGCAACGAAGGTGTTCTGTGACAAGAAGCGCTGAATACGACGTGCGCGACCTACCAAGATACGGTCTTCTTCTGAGAGCTCATCGATACCCAAGATAGCGATTATGTCTTGAAGATCCTTATAGCGCTGCAAGATCTGCTTTACACGGTTAGCAACACGGAAGTGGTGCTCACCGATGTAACGTGGATCCAAGATGCGTGATGTTGAATCGAGTGGATCCACCGCAGGGTAGATACCAAGCTCTGAGATTGGACGAGACAACACTGTTGTTGCATCCAAGTGGGCGAATGTTGTGTGCGGAGCTGGGTCGGTGATGTCATCGGCAGGAACATAAATTGCCTGCATAGATGTAATCGAGTGACCACGTGTAGAAGTAATGCGCTCCTGTAGCTGACCCATCTCATCAGCAAGTGTTGGCTGGTAGCCCACAGCTGATGGCATACGTCCGAGAAGTGTTGATACTTCAGAACCTGCTTGGGTAAAGCGGAAGATGTTATCGATGAAGAGCAGAACGTCCTGCTTCTGAACATCGCGGAAGTACTCAGCCATTGTGAGAGCTGAAAGCGCAACACGTAGACGCGTTCCAGGTGGCTCATCCATCTGACCGAAGACCAAGGCTGTCTTGTTGATAACGCCAGTCTCTGTCATTTCGAGGAATAGATCGTTACCTTCACGGGTACGCTCACCAACACCGGCGAATACAGATACGCCACCGAAGTTTTCAGCTACACGGTAGATCATTTCCTGGATCAAAACTGTCTTACCTACACCAGCACCACCGAATAGGCCGATCTTTCCACCACGAACATATGGTGTAAGAAGGTCAATAACCTTGATGCCTGTCTCAAACATCTCGGTCTTTGACTCGAGCTGATCGAATGCAGGTGCTGTGCGGTGGATCGGCCAACGCTCTTTGATATCAAGAGATGATGTTGGGACGTCGAGTGACTCACCGAGTGTGTTAAATACGTGACCCTTGGTGACATCACCAACAGGGACTGAGATTGGGGCGCCAGTGTCGCTCACAGCTGAACCACGAACCATGCCGTCGGTTGGCTGCATCGCGATCGCACGAACGACGTTGTCGCCAATGTGCTGCGCCACCTCAAGAGTAAGCGTGCGCTTCTCGCCTGAGAGCGTTACATCAACGTGAAGTGCGTTGAAGATCGCTGGCATAGCATCGGCAGGAAATTCAATATCTACAACCGGTCCGATTACTCGGGCAACACGGCCGTGTTTTCCTGTAGTTGTCTCTGACATCATTCGCTCCCTGCGCTAGCTGAGGCAAGCGCATCTGCGCCGCCAACAATTTCACTGATCTCTTGTGTAATTTCGGCCTGACGAGCCGCGTTTGCAAGTCGTGTAAGTGACTTAATGAGCTCATCAGCGTTGTCAGTCGCTGACTTCATAGCGCGACGGCGAGCTGCGTGCTCAGAAGCAGCAGATTGCAACAACGCGTTGAAGACTCGGGCTTCGACATAGCGTGGAAGAAGTGCATCGAGGACGCCTTCTGCGCTTGATTCGAATTCATACATTGGCATGATCCCACGAGGCTCCGCCGATTCAGATTTATCTGCGAGTGGCAGAAGCTGATCAGAGAGTGGCTCTTGTGTGATCATTGATTTAAATTGAGTAAAGACGATGTGAAGCTCATCTGCTCCAGATTCGCCTAAGAAGTTCTCGATCAACGCGCTTGAAACTTCCTTAGCGTTCTCAAATGTTGGGTTATCTGAGAAGCCAGTCCATGAACCTGCGATAGCACGGTTACGGAAGCGATAGAAGTTCACTGCTTTGCGACCGATCAAATAAGCATCAACCTCTAGGCCGCGACCACGAAGGTTTGCGACAACCGCATCGCCTTCTTTGATTGCAGCGTTTGAGTAAGCACCAGCCATACCGCGGTCCGCGGTGATGACCAATACTGCAGCTCGCTTTGGATTGTGAGCTGGGCTTGTCAAAGGATGAACGGTATTCGAGAAGGTTGCCACAGCGCTCACAGCGTTAGTCAACTCGTTGGCATACGGCGATGAAGCCGCAACGCGTTGCTGCGCCTTGACGATACGAGAGGCAGAGATCAACTCCATCGCTCTTGTAATCTTCTTAGTCGCCTTAACCGAACGCATTCGGCGGCGATAGATACGAAGTTGGGCACCCATGAGTTAGTTACTTACCTGCACTCGCGGTGAATTGACCCTTGAAAGCTTCTACAGCCTTCTCGAGTGAAGCAACTGTGTCATCGCTCAACTCGCGAGTTGATGAGATAACTTCGAAGATAGAAGCGTGTGAGTGTGAGATGTAATCCAAGAACTCAGCTTCAAAGCGACGAATATCTGCAACTGGAATTGAATCCATCTTGCCTGTTGTACCGGCCCAGATAGAAACTGCCATGCGCTCTACTGAATAAGGCGAGTACTGACCTTGCTTCAGAAGTTCAACCATGCGAGCTCCACGCTCAAGTTGCGCCTTAGAAGCTGCATCCAGGTCTGAACCGAAAGCTGCGAAAGCTTCGAGTTCACGGTACTGAGCTAGGTCAAGACGCAAGCGACCAGCAATCTTCTTGATCGCCTTTGTCTGAGCAGATCCACCCACGCGTGATACCGAGATACCTACGTTGATAGCTGGACGAACACCTGCGTTGAAGAGGTCTGTCTCAAGGAAGCACTGACCATCGGTAATCGAAATAACG
>CAIWXY010000136.1 GCA_903916775.1 uncultured Actinomycetes bacterium | reverse complement strand
TGTGGCAACTGATCGCGAAGTCGCAGTGTCAGTTCGTGACTACGGAATTGGCTTCAGTGAACGCGACACAAAGCGCTTGTTCGATCGATTCTGGCGAGCCGATCCTTCGCGTTCACGCATTCGTGGAGGTACGGGTCTAGGTCTTTCGATTTCTCTCGATGACGCCAAACTCCATCAAGGAACTCTCAAAGCTTGGGGCAGTCCGGGTCTTGGAGCTCATTTCGTGCTCACAGTCCCTAAAGTTCCGGGCATACCTATGGAGTCTGAACCGATCTCGGTTGATCCCAACCATGGAGAATCCACATCCTTCCTCTCGTTCGATGAGGACGATATTTAATCTGCCCCATAGTTGGGGAATGTCTTTGCTCTCTGGTCTAGCCTCACTTCTCTTCCCACCGCTCTGCTTGAGTTGTAGTGGCGATCTGGCTAATGGGAAGGGTGTTCTCTGCTTAAGGTGCGAACGCGCAATCAACGAAAGGAACCACCAAGGAATAATCAATGGTGTGCCGTTTTACACTCGACTCACCTATGGATTAGAAATTTCACAACTCGTGCTCCTGGCTAAAGAAGAAAATAACCGAACGGCCAGGAACTATCTTGCTTGCAGTTTGGCTCGTGCACTTTCTGATTCGGGTGAAGAAATCGGGGCGAGAATTATTCTGGTCCCTGCACCATCTACTAGAGCTGCTACAAGAGTTCGAGGATTTGAGCACTGCTTGCTTCTGGCTCGCTCGATGCGTAGCGAGCTCGCTGACATTTTTCGGAGTGAATGGAGAGCGGGGGTGGATATCGCAATTGTCCAACCGCTGAAGGTCACTCGAGCGTTGCAAGATCAGAGCTTGCTCAATCCAGCCCAGCGGATGGCAAATCTTCAAGGCGCCTATAGATTTAATGAGAACTTTCGAGCGCTTCTTGAGGGCGCGGGAGTGCGGCACGGGGGTGGAGCGGCCCGGAGGCCTTACCTGGTCCTCGTGGATGATGTGATGACCAGCGGCGCGACGATGGGTGAGGGGATTAGAGCGCTTCGCGGCGCCGGATTTGAGCCGGATATGGCCATCCTGGCTTGTGTCTCCCCGCGCCTGATTTCCCAATAAGATTGAGTAATTGCCATCCCCGGATGGATATTCATGGTTTTCCACGAAAAGAGGCTTTGTGTCAGTTCTAGATAAAATTCTCCGCGCCGGTGAAGGTCGCGCTGTTCGCAACCTGGAGAAGATCGCAGCGTCGGTTAACGAGTGGGAGCCACGTGTAGCTCCACTGACCGATGATGAACTCAGAGCTCAGACTCAAAAGTTTCGCGACCGCCTAGACAAGGGCGAGGATCTCGATGACCTCTTGCCTGAGGCGTTTGCGACCGTTCGTGAAGCAGCAAAGCGCACCCTTGGTCAACGCCATTACGACGTTCAACTCATGGGTGGAGCCGCGCTCCATCTGGGCAACATTGCCGAAATGCGCACCGGTGAAGGCAAGACTCTGGTCTCAACCTTGCCTGCTTATCTCAACGCCCTCACAGGTAAAGGCGTTCACGTTGTCACAACAAATGATTACCTCGCGGAGCGCGATAGCGAGTGGATGGGCCGCGTACATCGCTTCTTGGGACTCAAGGTTGGCGTGATTCTAGCCAGCATGACTCCAGCAGAGCGTCGTGAAGCTTATGCTGCAGATATCACTTACGGAACAAATAATGAATTTGGTTTCGACTATCTACGCGACAACATGGCGTGGTCGCTCGAAGATTGCGTGCAACGCGAACATAACTTCGCAGTTGTCGATGAAGTTGACTCAATTTTGATTGACGAAGCACGTACACCACTCATCATTAGCGGTCCTGCAGATAAGGCAACCAAGTGGTATGTGGAGTTTGCCAATATTGCTGGCAATCTTTCGCGCGATCTGCACTACGAGATCGATGAGAAGAAGAAGACAGTAAGCATTCTCGAAGAGGGTGTCACAAAGGTTGAGCAGATTCTTGGAATCGGTAATCTCTATGAAGCCGTCAATACCCCAATGATTGGTTATCTCAACAATGCTGTGCGCGCCAAGGAGCTTTTCAAGCGCGATAAAGATTATGTGGTCATGAATGGCGAACTCTTGATCGTTGATGAGCACACTGGACGCATGCTCTCCGGGCGTCGCTACAGCGAAGGACTGCATCAGGCCCTTGAAGCTAAAGAACGTATTGAAATCAAGGATGAGAATCAGACCTTGGCGACAATCACGCTTCAGAATTATTTCCGCTTGTACAAGAAGCTATCTGGCATGACTGGTACAGCTATGACAGAAGCTGCTGAATTGATGCAGATCTACAAGCTGGGCGTTATTCCAATTCCCACAAACCGACCAACCCAGCGTAAAGATTCTTCGGATCTGATCTATCGCACCGAGGTAGGCAAATTCCAAGCTGTGGTGAACGACATCGTCGCCCGTCACAAAGCTGGTCAACCTGTTCTCGTTGGAACAGTATCTGTGGAGAAATCAGAAGAGCTCTCTCACTTCCTCACCAAAGCTGGTGTGCGCCACGAAGTACTCAATGCCAAGCAGCACGAACGCGAAGCTGCTGTCGTTGCACGCGCTGGAACAATTGGCGCAGTTACTGTTGCAACAAATATGGCAGGTCGCGGTACCGACATCATGCTCGGTGGCAATCCCGAGTTCATGGCAGATTTTGAATTGCAAAAGCGTGGCCTAAATCCAGCAGAAACTCCCGAGGAGTACGAAGCTGCATGGCCGGCTGAGATTGCTAAGCAGAAAGCTGCAGTCGCCGCAGAACACGAAGCTGTGGTTGCAGCAGGTGGTTTGTATGTTCTAGGAACTGAGCGCCACGACTCTCGCCGTATTGATAATCAGCTCCGCGGCCGCTCTGGTCGCCAAGGTGATCCAGGTGAGTCACGTTTTTATCTCTCACTTCAAGACGATCTCATGCGTCGCTTTAATTCAGGACTCGTAGAGCGTTTCTTGGGCGTTGCTGGCATCGCCGATGATGTCCCTATTGAATCTAAAATGGTCTCAAACGCAATTCGCTCAGCCCAAACACAAGTTGAGTCTCTCAACTTTGAACAGCGCAAGAATGTTTTGAAGTATGACGATGTGATGAATCGCCAACGCGAAGTGGTTTACAGCGAACGTCGCGAAGTGCTTGAAGGTGCAGATATTGCACCACAAGTTCAGCGCTTCATGGAAGATACGATCACCGCTTATGTTCGTGGTGCCACCAGCGAAGGCTTCCCAGAAAACTGGGATCTCGACGCACTCTTTACTGCACTCAATGTGCTGTATCCAGCAACAATTAC
>CAIWXY010000135.1 GCA_903916775.1 uncultured Actinomycetes bacterium | reverse complement strand
TTCATCGACACTCTCAAGGCGAAGAAGCTCACTCTCAATCTCCCCCAAGTCTTCGATTCGAGGTGCAATCGCGCTGAAAGCGCTTGAAAATTCCTTGAGCTTGGCGACTTCTTCCTCGCGAGTGGCTTCATCTCGTTTCAAAGCCACAATACGTTCTTGCAATTGGCGAAACTCTAGATATTTCGCCTCATAGTGGCCCAGCTCGGTATCAATCGCTGCGAATCGATCAAGCGCAGTACGAACATAGGCAGGTTTAGAGAGTCTTTGCGTGCTCGATTGTGCATGAACTTCTACTAGTTCATTTGCCAGTTCTACCGCCTTTGCATTTGTGCTTGGCGCTCCACCAATCGAAATTCGAGATTTTCCATCACTCGTGATTGTTCGGGAGATGAGAAGTGAATTGCCATCAACGCTCCCCCCATCTTCTTCAATTGCAGCAATGAGAGAATCCTTAACGCCAAATAATCCGGCAACCATCAACCTATCTTCACCGGTGCGCACACGCTCTGAATCGCCTTTGCCACCAAGAATGAGCGAGAGCGCCGTAAGCACCATAGTTTTGCCGGCGCCAGTTTCTCCTGTGAGAACATTAAGACCGGGCGAGAGTGGAATATGTGCTGACTCGATCACTCCGAGGTTGCGAATGGATAGCTCTTCTAGCCCATAAAACGGTTCACTCACCGCGCCATCCCTCAATGGGTAACTTGAATTTTGCTACGAGACGATCGGTGAATACAGCCGACTCAACGTGGACAATTTCGACAGTCCTCTTGCCACGGTGAATCACTATTCGATCGCCCGTCATCAAATGAGTCTTTCTCATACCATCTGCCGAAATGAGTGCTTCGCGAGACTCGATATCAATCACAATAGTTGAGTGCGGCGAAATTACCATTGGCCGTGAAAACAACGCGTGTGCTGCAAGTGGAAGCACAACGATCGCCTCGACCTCTGGCCACAACACAGGCCCTCCCGCAGAAAAGGCATAAGCGGTAGATCCCGTAGGCGTTGCACAAATTACGCCATCACAACCCCACCTAGAAAGTGGTCGATCATCAATCTGTAGAAATAACTCAACCATCTGCGCATGGGATCGCTCGATAGCAAACTCATTAAGTGCCCATCCATTGGCTATAGCAATGCCATTACGTAGAACTTCATACTCCAAAATAAGGCGCGCTTCTCCGCGATAATTCTTCTCTGCCACATTTTTTGCTAGGAGCGCAGCTGATGGGCGTTCGATTTCGGCCATAAAACCCACGTTGCCAAGATTGATACCCAATATCGGAATAGATGTATCAAGTACCAATTCAGCGGCTCGCAGAATAGTTCCATCTCCACCGAGCACAATTGCAATCTCAAACTCTTTTGAGTCACGCACTCGCTGCGCACCTGGAATTCCACCAGGGAAATTTGTCAGAGAATCGATACCTAGCGCCGAGAGAGCTGGGATCAACTCTTGTGCAAAGGCATACGCCTCCGGCTTCGTTGGGTGAACAACAAGTAGTGCTTTTCGTTGTAACGCGACTTCACTCATTATTGAGGTCCCATCTCGACAGCACTATCAAGAGCTTCATGCGAGAGCTCGGCGCTGCCACGTTTTAGCCATAGGAAATACTCAACGTTGCCAGCTGGTCCTGGTAGGGAACTTGCTACTACTCCCAGGCAACCAATGCCCATGTCATACGCACAATCTGCCACCTCTTGAACGGCTTGTTTACGTAGCGCTGGATCACGAACAACCCCACCTGCGCCGAGCTTCTCTCGACCAACTTCAAATTGAGGCTTGACCATGACAAGGAAATCTGCGGAACTCTTAGAGACTGCAACGAGCGCTGGAAGTACGAGAGTCAAAGAAATGAACGAAAGATCTGCAACGATAATCTCTGCTGGTTCCCCTATTTGTTCAACAGTTAAATGTCTTACATTTGTCCGATCTAAAATTGTTACACGTGGATCTTGCTGAATCTCCCAGGCAAGTTGGCCATATCCGACATCAACAGCAACGACGTCTTTAACACCCCGCTTAAGCAGCACATCGGTAAAGCCACCTGTCGACGCTCCAGCATCGAGCGCACGTTTTCCTTCAACGCTTATCTGCGTGAAGTGATCAAGTGCCCCAGCCAGCTTATGCCCACCGCGAGAAACAAAATCATCTCTCTCGCCCTGAATAACGATGGAAGTTTCTGCATCAACTTGCGAAGCAGGCTTACTTGCTGGAATACCGGTGACTAACACCATTCGTGACTCAATCAGATCGGCAGCATGATCACGTGAGCGCGCAAGACCGCGCCTCACCAGTTCAGCATCTAACCGAGTCTTCATAGAGATTCACTGCCTTTCACAGATACAACAAGATTTTTTCAAAAGTTTTTTAGCATTATTGAGGAGGGAAGGAATTACAGTCCATCAATCGAACGTAGAGCTTGCTCCAATTTTGCATGAATCTGATCGTAGGCGATGACGTGCTCCCCTAGTTCATGACCCTGAACGAATGCGATTGCCTCACGGATCTCCGAGAGATCCACACCATTGGAATCCATTGAATTATCCGAACTACACACGTTGCTCACGTTACTCACATTACTCATGGGAGAAACTTATCTACATTCTGCGCAAGAGGCTCACTTCTATCTGCCAACGGCTTGCAAGTCCTTTAGGAGAGCTCCAAAAGCGTCTATGTACGCTGCCATCGATCTCTACCCATTGACCAGGAGTTAGTTTGAGAGCCTGGCGCTTCTCGCGGGGATTCCATGCAGCTAGCTCGAGCGAATCAACCTCGCGCTTGGCGCCCCTTCGCCTTCTTCGATCGATCACAATTCGAAACTCAACGACCTCATCACCGCTTGGCAGTACCTTCGTCGTGGGCAGGCTCGACACACAGCCAACTAAATGAACTTCATTAACGCCATCGTGTGGCTGTGGATTTGATTTCATGGAGCTAGTGTCCTGACCTTGTGCAAGATCAACGCGAACCCAATCTTGCGCCTGTGCATGTTTGGGAGGTGTGGAAAATGGCATAAAAAAAGCGCCGTTACCGACATAAGTCGATAACTGGCGCTTTTTATAAATGATGTCCGGCGGCGATCTACTCTCCCACAAGGTCCCCCTTGCAGTACCATCGACGCTGAGAGGCTTAGCTTCCGGGTTCGGAATGGGACCGGGCGTTTCCCTCTCGCTATGGCCGCCGAAACTCTTTCGAGATCGGTGGAACATCTACGTTAGTTTTTATGTAGTTTTCAGTTCCCGACCGTAACTCGGGAACCACACAGTGAACGCGATTTTAAAAAATGTAGTTAAATCCTCGGCCTATTAGTACCGGTCAGCTCCATGAATTGCTCCACTTCCACTTCCGGCCTATCAACCCAGTGGTCTTCTGGGGGCCTTACCCGATAAATCGGTGAGAAACCTAATCTTGAAGCGAGCTTCCCGCTTAGATGCTTTCAGCGGTTATCCCTTCCGAACGTTGCAAATCGGCCGTGCTCCTGGCGGAACAACCGACACACAAGAGGTTCGTCCGTCCCGGTCCTCTCGTACTAGGGACAGCCCTTCTCAAGTTTCTTTCGCGCACAGAGTGTAAAGGCGAAAGCGCGCTTGACTGCGAGGCGTACAGGCCGAGCAGGTGCGAAAGCAGGTCTTAGTGATCCGGTGGTTCCGAATGG
>CAIWXY010000134.1 GCA_903916775.1 uncultured Actinomycetes bacterium | reverse complement strand
TTTGCATATGGTTTTGATAAGGGCGATAAGGAGCAGACAATCTTGGTCTTCGACCTTGGCGGTGGAACCTTCGACGTATCACTCCTTGAAATGGGAGAAGGCGTTATTGAGGTTAAGGCAACCAACGGAGATAACCACCTCGGTGGAGATGACTGGGATCAAGCCCTAATCGATCACCTCGTTGCCACATTTAAGAAGGCAAACGGCATCGACCTTACAAAGGACAAGATGGCTATGCAGCGCGTTCGCGAAGCTGCCGAGAAGGCGAAGATCGAACTCTCATCTTCTGCTCAAACATCAATCAACCTGCCATACATCACTGTCGATGCAGAGAAGAATCCACTCTTCTTGGATGAGACAATTACTCGAGCACAGTTCCAGAGCCTGACTGCAGATCTTCTTGCACGATGCAAGGGACCATTCCAGACCGTACTTAAGGATGCTGGAATTCCAATCGCTGACATTGATCACGTTGTACTCGTTGGTGGATCAACCCGCATGCCAGCCGTCGTTGATTTGGTTCGTGAGCTCACCGGTGGGAAAGAACCTAACAAGGGTGTTAACCCTGATGAGGTTGTTGCCGTTGGTGCAGCACTACAAGCTGGTGTGCTTAAGGGAGATGTAAAGGACATCCTTCTCCTCGATGTCACTCCTCTATCTCTTGGTATCGAAACCAAGGGTGGCGTAATGACAAAGTTGATCGAGAAGAACACCACCATCCCAACGAAGCGATCTGAAATTTTCACAACAGCTGACGACAATCAGCCTGCTGTACAAATTCAGGTTTTCCAAGGTGAGCGCGAAATTGCTAGCGCTAATAAGCGACTAGGAATGTTCGAACTCACTGGAATCGCACCAGCCCCACGTGGAATTCCACAAATTGAAGTCACCTTCGATATCGATGCCAACGGCATTTTGCACGTTGCTGCAAAGGATCTGGGAACCGGTAAAGAGCAGAAGATCACCATTAGTGGTGGATCATCTCTCTCTAAGGAAGAGATCGATCGCATGGTGAAAGATGCCGAGGCACACGCTGAGGAAGATAAGCAGCGTCGTGATGAGGCTGAGACTCGCAATATTGGTGACAGCTTGGTCTACCAGACTGAAAAATTCATCAAGGACAACGAGGAGAAGCTCTCTCAAGGTGATGCTGCCTCCAAGAAGTCAGATGTTGAAAGCGCTCTTGTTGAACTCAGGAGCGCCTTAGCGGGAACCGATGTGAGCGCAATTAAGTCGGCTACCGAGAAGGTCTCAACCCTGAGCCAAGAGCTCGGAGCATCTCTCTATGCAGCTAACGCTGCATCTGCATCAGAGGCACCAAAGGCTGATGATGGCGTAGAGGATGCAGAGATTGTAGAAGAGCAGTAATGACTGAAGAGCCAACTGGCGCAGAGAGTGCTGAACAAGCGCTCTCTGACGCAGTCGCTGAGGCGATAGCAGAAGTTGATCCAGTAGCTGTACTCACCAGCGATCTACAACGACTGCAAGCCGACTTCCAGAATTACCGCAAGCGCGTTGATAAAGAGCGCATTGAATCTGCTGAGGTTGTGACAGGAATTGTTCTCTCTCAACTGCTTGGCGCGCTAGATGACATTGATCGT
>CAIWXY010000133.1 GCA_903916775.1 uncultured Actinomycetes bacterium | reverse complement strand
CGGCTCCGCTGAAGAGAAGTCGAGCCAGTTCTACTCGACGACGTTGACCGCCAGATAAGCCTTCGAGGCTATCTTCAAAGATACGCTCTGGGAGTCCAAGGTTGGTCGCTATGGATTCGGCTTCTGAAGATGCGCCATAACCACCAGCCGCGTTGAATTCTTGATCTACGCGTGAATAACGCTCCATGGCTAGGTCGAGTTCATCCGCACCTTGCTCGGCTGCAACTGCGATAGCTTCTTCAGCCTTGCGCATGCGAGTAACAATTTGGTCTAGGCCGCGAGCAGAGAGAATGCGGTTAATGACCGTCTCGTCTTGGTCACCAGTGCGAGGGTCCTGGGGGAGATATCCGATCGTGCCAGTGCGAAGCACTTGGCCACCAGCAGGCATGCCTTCACCAGCCAATACTTTGCATAGGGTTGATTTGCCGGCACCATTTCGACCCACAAATCCAATGCGATCACCGTGATTAATCCGGACGGTGACATCTTTAACTAGGAGTCTGGCCCCAGCACGTAGTTCGACACTCTGGGTAGCAATCACTGCACAATCTTACTGGTCAATTCTTCTAGGGTTGACCGCGATCGACTAGCCTTAGCGTATGGCTAATCACGGCAATATGTACGGCCCAGCATTCACCTTCCTTGGTGTTGAGAGCTGCGATCTGGAGATCCCCTCTACCTATGAAGGTGCCGATGTCGTTATTCTCGGTGCACCTATAGATTCCGGAACTTCGTTTAGATCCGGTGCGAAGTTTGGCCCCCAGGCGATTCGCGGAACTGATTACTTGCCTCACGATGCGCAGCGTCCTCATATGGCACTGCGTGCGGATGCACTTATGGAGCTCAAAGTCGTGGATGCTGGCGATCTCATGATGCCCCCTCACGATTTGGCAAGTTCGCTGAAAGTTTTGGCCGATGCGACCGAGAAGCTTTCACACACCGGCGCATTTATTGTTGTGCTCGGTGGCGATCACTCCATTGCATCTGCAGACGTAGCAGGCATAGCGCGACATCGCGGCATGGGAAGAATCTCGATGGTGCATTTCGACGCTCATGCAGATACGGGTGATAGTCAATTCGGGTCGCTGATTGGACATGGCACTCCGATGCGTCAGCTGATTGACTCTGGCGCTGTGCGCGGAGATCGCTTTCTACAATTAGGACTTCGTGGCTATTGGCCGGACTCGCCAACGCTTGATTGGATGCGCGATCAAGGTATGCGCTCGTATGAGATGACCGAGATCCATCACCGTGGACTCACGGCAGTACTTGATGAGTCATTCGATATTTTGACGAATGAATGTGATGGCGTTTTTCTCTCGGTAGATATCGATGTTGTTGATCCAGGTATGGCACCAGGAACTGGAACGCCAGAGCCAGGGGGTATGACTAGCCGTGAGCTACTGGAGGCCGTGCGGCGTATCTGTTTAGAGCTGCCCGTAGTGGGCATGGATATTGTTGAGGTCTCACCTCCATTTGATTCATCCGATATCACCGCGATGTTGGCTAATCGTGTCGTCCTTGAGGCTCTGAGCGCAATAGCGTTAAAAAAGCGTGGCGGAACGTATAGCACAACGAGAAATCTCTTGGATCGATAAATATTAATTGAGGGTATCGAGAATGGCTTCGATATCTGCTTCCTTTGTCCAAGGATTAACAATTGCGAATCGCAAAATGGGCTTGCCTTTATGTGCTGATGGAACAACAAAGCCAATCTGGTCAGCCAAGAGTTGATCGCTCCACTTTTCGTAATCCTCTAGTTCCCATCCTTTGCGAGTAAACGCGACTACGGAGAGGGTCGGTTCCATAAGGAGCTCAAGATTCGGATGAGCCTTAATGAGAGAAGCTGAATGCTGCGCGATAGTGAGCGTCTGCTCCATTGCACGTGTGTACTCGTCGGTCCCATTTGCGGCCAGTGAGAACCAAAACGGTAATCCACGCGCACGGCGGGTGAGGTGGATTGCGTAATCAGAAGGATTCCACTCATTGGGATTCTCAAGGGTATCGAGATATGAGGCATGCTGCGTATGAGCCTTCTTGGCGATAGTGGGATCGCGATAAATAAGTGCACAGGCATCGAACGGAGCAAAGAGCCATTTGTGCGGATCGACAATCAATGAATCCGCCAATTCAACGCCGTTAAATTTATCTCGAACGCTTGGTGCGCAAAGAGCAGCCAATCCATATGCGCCATCAACATGAAACCAAATATCCAATTCGCGTGCAACTTTTCCAATACCTGCAAGGTCGTCAATGATCCCCAAATTAGTTGTACCTGCAGTGGCAACAATGGCGAATATTCCATGTCTGGGATTATCTGCGAGGTAGGAGTCGACTGCCTTACGGGTTTGCTCTCCAGTCATGACGCCATCTACGTCGGCCGGAACTTTAAGCACAAGCACATCCATGATGTCAGCTGCTGACTGAATGGATGAGTGCGCTTCCTCTGAGCATGCAACTACCCAGCGGTCTACAGCTGGTTTTTTTGAGCGAGCATCCATGCGTGCGGCTACGAGTGCTGAAAGATTTCCGTTGGTTCCACCCTGAACAAATACTCCGCCTGCGGGCTGGGGCAGCCCCGCCATATTCGCGATCCATGCGAGTGCTTGATTTTCCGCAAATACAGCGCCCGAACCCTCCAGCCATGAACCACCGTAGAGAGCCGCTGAACCGACAACGAGGTCGAATAGATTTGCGTACTCACTTGGCGCAGAGGGAATGAACGCCAAATAACGCGGATGATCAGTTGAGATGCACGCAGGTGCGAGGACGTCTTTAAAGAGTTCTAACGCTTTATGACCGCCAAGCCCCTTTGGTGAAATTGTATTGCCGACCTGTGCGAAGAGTTCTTCGGGCGTGGAAGGTCCATCAAGAGGGGGATTAAGTTTGAGACGATCAAGACTGTAGTCAAGGATCTCGTGGGCTAAATCTTCTACATCCTGCGTGAACTCATGCATTGGGGAATTATGCCATCACATTTACCCAGAAGAGCTATAAAGGAAAAAGCCCCTACGCGACGTTTAATCGGGTAGGGGCTTCTCTTTGAATATTAACGCGGGTGGCTAGCGAACCAATCGCGGGCAAGTGAAAGGATTTGTGACTCTGTGAGTGCATCCACATTCTCATCCAAAGCCGCAACGATTTTATGCGCTGTAGCAGGATGTTTGCGCGCTAGAAATTGGACCAACTGGAGCATGGCATTAGCTTTGCCTGTTCCGTGACCCACAAGAAGAATCTCAGACGCGCTGGAGATCGATGCATTGATATCTTCGAAATACTTGGCATTACCCGAACCCTCACCGCGGCCATGGAAATCTGGATCTACACGATGGTGATGATCATTAAGAGATGCTGGTGCGAAAATCTTTTCAGGAGAAGTTCCCTTGGAGGTTCCGGTAGCCCAAACTTTTGCTTCGTTTTGGGTTACTGTAACAACGACGAATTTATCCGAGATATCAACCATTTTAACTCTCCCTTGAGTAGTGCTCGTATGAAAATAATACTACTGACTTAAACGTTAAAGAAGCCTTTAATCGACTGGACAATCATATTTACAGCAATTGCAGCTACCAGGAGGCCTGCAACTCGAGTAATGAGTGTTACCCCTGATTCTTTTATGAGATCGATAATGGATGTTGAGAACATCAAGATCAATCCGATCACAACATGGACCATGACGATGGCCAGTGCGAGTGCAACTTTTGCGGTTGTTGAGTGTGCGTAGTGAACGTAGAGCATGGTCGTGACAATTCCGCCAGGTCCAGCAAGCACGGGAGTGCCAATCGGAACCATCGCAATATTGACTTTATTTCCGGCTGTCTCTGACTCTGAGCCGACTTTTCCTCGAAGCAACTCCATTGAAATAAGAAAGAGCAGAAAACCTCCGGCGCCTTGGAGCGAGTAGAGATTAATATGGAGATAACTCAGGATGAGTTGCCCAAAGAGAGCAAAGATGACAATGATGAGTAGGGAAGAAGTTGCCCCCTGCCAGGCCAGTGTGATTCGTTCTTTGCGAGTGCGCTCACTAACGAGAGCAAGAAAGATTGGGATAGCAGCAACGGGATCGAGGACGACGAAGAGAGTGACAAACGCTTGTACTCCGAACGTTACGGCTGAGACGGTCGCAAGGCTATTCATGTCTGCATTCTCTCATGCAGAGCACCCGGGGGAGTTGGTTATCGCTGGAAATGAAAAAGCCCCGCGACGATGAACGGCGCGGGGCTTTTTGTGACGGATTAACCGCCGAGTCTGGGCTTAGATGTCGTAGTAAAGCTCGAACTCAGCTGGATGTGGACGCAAGCGAACATAATCAACTTCAGCGGTGCGCTTGTAGTTGATCCATGTTTCGATGAGATCTGG
>CAIWXY010000132.1 GCA_903916775.1 uncultured Actinomycetes bacterium | reverse complement strand
TGTAGTCGACGCATCTTTTACGACGATGAGATTAAGAATCCTCTTTTGATCGAGCAATTCGGTCAAGGCAAGTTCTGAGGGAATGTGTCTATCTATTGTGTGAGCGCCTGGTGCAATCCCAAGACTTCTAGGGTTTTTCAGCAGTACAGAGACAAAGGTTCTGGAATTTTTAATTACGCCGGCTGATTGCAACGACTTCGCTATTGATGTTCCCGTCTCACCAGAGGAAATACTGATTGTTGTGGGTGCACCGCTCGTAGCAGCGGGATAGTCTGAAGGAGTCCGAAGTACGTTCACTAGAGCGACCAAGGCAAGAAGAGAAACTCCAGAGACGATCGCCAAGGAGATTGTCCTACGCGAGTAACGATCCTTCATAATCCACCAGATAAACGCTCTTTGTCGAGTGCGCTTTCTAAAATTGCGACAGCGGCCATTGCGTCTATCTGTGATTTACTTGTCTTGGCATTACCACCGGCGTTACGGAGCGTTCGTGCAGCTGAGACAGTGGACAGACGTTCATCTATAAAATGAATTGGTGCATCGCTTAAAGTTTTAAGTAACTCGGCAAAGGAGCGGACACTCTCCATAGTTGCGCTCTCGTTGCCAGACAAATGTTTTGGTTGGCCGACAACCATGTAAATAGGCTCATATTCAGCTAATAAGGAGACAAGCTGAGTTGTTAAGTCAGAACTTTGTGCTTGAAGTGTTGCGATGGGCGAGGCTATGAGCCCAGAGAAATCTGAGGCTGCAACGCCGATACGAACCTGGCCATAGTCAAAGGCTAGGCGCCGACCCGGTTTCATGCGTTTAGGCTTTCGCCAACCCTAGTGTCGCCTTCAATTCATTGATCGCACTCTGAATCTGCTGCTCGCTGTCTCCGCCGCCTTGGGCGAAGTCATCTTTACCGCCGCCTCCGCCGCCGAGAATTGCCGAGCCTTGACGAACCAACGCTCCAGCCTTCACGCCGTGAGCAATGGCTTCTGAAGAAGATGCGACAACGAAAACAACTCGACCACTGGTAACAGTGAAGAGACCAACAACGCTTGATGGGCGACGATTGCGCAGATCCAAAGCCATGGCGCGAAGATCATCGCCGCCAAGACCATCTCCAACACGAGCAAGAAGAACATTGAGTTCTCCGATTGGTTCGAATTCTGCAGCAAGTGTGGAGACGCTCGCGAGTGCAGCGGCCGACTTCATGGTCGACAACTCTTTTTCAATTGCCTTCATACGCGTAACAAGGTCTGAAATGCGCTCAGGCAACTCTTCGACTCGCGCACCCTTAATGATCTCGGTTAGCGAATTAAGAAGGACGTGTTCCTTAGCTAAGAATGAGTAGGCATCTGTTCCTACAAGCGCTTCTACGCGACGCACACCGGCACCGATGGAAGATTCACTCAGTAATTTCACGAGGCCAAGCTCGGCTGATGATTGCACGTGGGTTCCGCCGCACAGTTCACGAGCCCAATCACCAACGCTAACAACACGAACAACATCACCATATTTCTCGCCAAAGAGCGCCATCGCGCCAATTTCCTTAGCTTCTTTCTGGGACATCTCTTGTGCTGTAACAGTCAAATTTTCAATCAGAAGCGAATTTACTCGCGCTTCTACTTCATTGAGAACCGCAGCAGACACTGATCCGGTGGATGGGAAGTCGAAGCGAAAACGTCCTGGAGCATTCTCAGATCCAGCTTGAGTAGCACTCTCTCCTAACGCTTCACGGAAAGCTTTGTGAACCATGTGCGTTGCAGTGTGAGCGCGTGATATAGCTTTGCGACGATCTTGGTCGATGCTGGCAAATACATCTTGATCAATCTTGATGGAACCAGATACCAGAGAACCTCGGTGAACATATAGACCAGGTACCGGACATTGAACGTCTTCGACCAGAATCTTTGTTCCGTTATCAAGCGTTAGCACTCCGCCATCGGCGAGCTGTCCGCCGCCTTCTGCATAGAACGGCGTACGAGTGAGTACGACTTCCACTTCTCCAGCCGCAACTTCAGAAACGCTGTGGCCATCGACAAGCAGGCCAGCAACCCTTGCTTCGCCTTCTAGGTGTTTATAACCAATAAATTCGCTCTTGCCTTTAGCATCAAAAATCTTGCGATATTCCGAGAGATCGGTATGTCCACTCTTCTTGGATTTTGCGTCAGCTTTAGCGCGATCCTTCTGTTCCTTCATGAGACGGCGGAAGCCATCTTCATCAACGGCTAAACCTTGCTCGCTCGCCATTTCGAGTGTGAGATCAAATGGGAATCCATATGTGTCATGGAGCTTGAATACAGTATCTCCTGCAAGCGTGGTGCTCTTGGCCTTCTTGACGTCGCTCGATGCGAGATCGAAAATCGCTGTGCCACTCTTCAGTGTTGTTAAGAACGAATCTTCTTCTGCCTCAGAAACCGCCAGAATTCTCTTGGCATCGTGTTCGAGTTCGGGATACTGAGGACCCATCGCCCCGATAGAAGCCTTAATAAGTTCGGCAAGATTGTGATCAGGCGCTCCCAGAATCCGCATATTACGAATTGTTCGACGCATCATGCGACGTAGAACGTAGCCACGACCCTCGTTGCCCGGAAGCACTCCATCGCCGATGAGCATCATCGCGGTTCGTGCATGGTCCGCCACAACACGTAGCGAGACATCGCTCTTAACATCTTTGCCATACGAAACTCCGGCGATCTGGCTTGCGGCCTGCAAAATCTTCATCGTTGTGTCGATCTCATAAATATTTTCGACGCCCTGCAAGAGTGCGGCTGTTCGCTCTAGGCCAAGGCCGGTATCAATGTTCTTGGCAGGCAATTCACCAATGATGGGATAGTCATCCTTGGTTCCACCATCTGCGCGGATGTTCTGCATGAAGACAAGATTCCAAATTTCTAGATAGCGATCTTCATCGGCTACCGGTC
>CAIWXY010000131.1 GCA_903916775.1 uncultured Actinomycetes bacterium | reverse complement strand
TCAGCTGGTTCTGTCACATTCTCACCCAGCTGATTGAGTTTGCCATTGCCGTGATAATCGCTGGAACCAGTCACGACTAGATCTAACTCGCTAGCAATTCCTAGAAGGAGCTCGCGATTCGTTGCTGAATGATCGCGATGCAAGACCTCAATTCCATCTAGCCCCGCTTCTACGTACTCCGCAAAAGTATCGGGTGCCACAACACGACTCCGAAGTGATGACATCGGATGAGCCATGACCGCTACTCCTCCGGCCGCTTTGATTTTTGTGATGGCCTCTATCGGTGTTGGTGAGTAATGCGAGACGTAAAAAGGTGAATCGTTGTGAAGTATCTCGGCGAACACCTGGTCACGTGATTTCATATACCCCTTCGTTACCAGTGCATCAGCCAAGTGTGGGCGCCCCAGCGTTGCACCCTCTGAAAGTTCAGCCAAAACATCTTCGAGAGTAATCTCGTATTGAGCGGCATTAAGTTTCTCGATGATCTTGCTCATTCGAGTGAAGCGATTCTCACGCGTATTTGCCATCATCTCCATAAGTTCTGGATTGGCACGATCGAATAGCAGGCCAAGCATGTGCACACTTATTCCGTCATGAGTCTGGCAGGAAATTTCAGAACCCAGAACTAATTGCAGCCCCGGGCGCAGATGAGCAACTGCTTCATCCCACCCTGCGACCGTATCGTGATCGGTGAGCGCAAGGGTTGTGATTCCATGCGCCATTGCTTTGCTGAGGAGCGTTGTGGGCGATTCTGTTCCATCGCTGAAGTTGCTGTGGGTGTGAAGATCGATCATGGCCCTATCCCTCTACGACAAGTCGAGTGCTGTCGGAAACATTGTTGCGCAGGACAAAAATTGCGCAGCCGATGAGGAGACCGATAATTCCAGGAATAGTCCCCCTCGATGGATGTTGACCAAGCCAGAACCACGCAATAATAGCGGCTACAGGTACTTCAAAAAATACAATGAGCGAGACCATCACCGGTGAAACGCGTTTAAGAGTCATATTAAAGAGCGTATGTCCAAAAAATTGAGCCCCTACAAACAAGCCAATTGCAAGCATCCACTGTTGGTGAACAAAATGAAATAGATCAAATCCACCAAAGAGCGCCACAACGAAGGCGACCAGAGAACAGCTTCCAAAGCAGAAAGTCAGATATGTAGAAGTTGAAACATGCTTCTGCACTCCAGAGCCAGCGATTACATAACCGGCAGCTAGCGCTCCCCCAACAATTGCATAGAGATCACCGACAAATGCACGAGTAGAAATATGTAGATCAATTCCGGTAATGAGTAGTAACGAAAGAAAGGCGATGTAAATACCAGCCATTGATTGGCGCGAGATCTTTGCACCTCGATACTTCATATAAAGCGCAGCAAATATAGGTTGGAGCGAAGTTAGGGCCGTTCCAGTAGCAACTGATGTGTAACGCATGGCTGCGAAAAACGCTAAGAAGTGTCCGGCCAATACGACTCCCGCGAGAACAGAGACCTGTATTGCGCGCTTTCCCGCTGCGGTGCGCCATTCAGCTTTTTTCAGGGCAAACGGCGCCATAGACAGGGCACCAAGAAAGTTGCGCCAAAAGATGAGAGATGGGATGGGCATTGTGCTTTTAGCAATGAATGGACCTGAGGAGCCAATGCCTAAAATGCCTAGTAAAAGTAGCGGGATGTCTCGACCTTGCGGGAGTGTGGTGTGCGCCTGATCATCCATAAGAGCAGAATCTACAGGTTGAACATGAACCAGAACTGCGCAAGCACGCAGACTGCTACCAAGGCAATAATCGATCCATAGAGGGTTCGGGCTCCCCGTTTGGCAACGAACTCTCCCATCAACTTTTTATCTCGTGCAATGCCATACATATAGGCCAAAAGCGGCAAGAGCAGAATTGCGTTGAGGACTTGGGATGAGATCAAAATCCAAATGAGCGAGACGCCTGGAATCATGATGAGTGCGCCGGCAACTACTGTGATTGACGCAAAGGTGATGTAGAAAAGTGGCGCTTCTTCGAATTTATCATCGAGCGCTGCAGGTGATCCGGTGAGATCGCTAACGGAGTAGGCCGTAGAAAGCGGCAAGATTGATGCGGCAAGGAGCGCGGCGCCAATAATTCCAACGGCAAATATATCTTTAGCAAGAGTTCCAGCCAGCGGCTTAAGCGCTTTGGCGGCTTGCGAAGCATCTGTAATGTTAAAGACATGCTGAGCATGGAGAGTCGCTGCACAGGTCACAATCACAAAAAAACCAATGACGCCCGTTAACAATGAACCAACCCAGACATCTGCGCGCAAGAGCTTAAGATCCGCGCGAGTCAGGCGCTTATCGACTGCGTAGGACTGAATAAATGCCAAGCCCCATGGTGCCAGCGTGGTTCCCAAAGTAGCGGTGGCAATATTGATTGCAGAAGCGTTGAAAGGCATTGATGGTGTGACCATCCCTTTAAAGGCGCTCCCCCAATGAGGGTGGGACATAAAGCCTGCAATGACATAGGAGATAAATACCGCAGACAGTACAAAGAAAATTCTCTCGGCCTTCTTGAAGGTTCCACGCAAAACCAACACCGAGATAAAAACTGCCGTAAGCGGAACTGTCACATATCGAGAAATTCCAAAGAGTTGGCCTGCGGCTGCAACTCCCGCAAACTCAGCTGTCATTGTTCCAACGTTGGCCAAGATAAGTGCAACCGCACTAAATGAACCCGCACGCGCACCATATTTCTGTCGGACTAAACCGATGAGACCCTGGCGGGTAACAACTCCAATTCGTGCGCCAAGGTCCTGGAAAATGATCAGTGCAACAGTAGAGATGACAAGAGTCCACAGCAATCGATATCCGAACTGTGCACCCAGTTGGGAGTAGGTGGTGATACCGGCTGGATCATCGTCAGATAGTCCAGCGATAACACCTGGGCCCATCACGGCGAGGAATGCTGCAAGGCGCACTTTGCGCGATGTAGGGATACTCATGAACGGCTACCTCCGCCTTGCGAGAAGAGGTGAGAACTCTTGGTGGAAAGCGCATCGACTAAGTCATCGGCCAGGATTCTGCCGATTGGCTTCTGTTTTTCATCGACCACAATAATTGATGAGCCACGGTTATTAGAGAATTCTTCAACAACACCATCAATAGGTGTATCTGCCAAGACGGCTGTTGGGAAAGGCGCTCTAATCAGCAGTTCGAGGGCATCACCAGGTTGGGCCGCTATTAGTTCAACAGTCTGAATGTGATCAAGAAGTTTTCCGCGTGAATCAACAACAACAACGCCATCGGAAGATTCGCGTTCGCGGTTCTCCACTAAGAGCTTAAGTGCAGTTGCTACGGTATCGGTCTCTTTAACCACCAGAAGGTGGGTAGTCATTATTCCGCCTGCAAGCTCCTCGTCGAAAGAGACCAGTTGGCGCAGAGGCTTTGCGACAGTTGCTTGCATCGCACTGAGAATGCTTTCACGGTGTTCATCAGTGAGATCACGTAGTACTTCGGCGGCCTCATCGGGCTCCATGCGCGAGATCAGTTCGGCGGCGCGTTCAGATGAGAGACCTCTGAGCAAGCCCTCGAGTTCGTCGTCTTCCATCTCTTCCAGCGCATCTGCAGCGAGATCGGGATCAAGCATTTCGATAAGTGCACCCTGCTCGCGACCGGCCAGATCCTCGATCAAGTCCGCAAGATCGGCTGGGCGCAGCTGGCTCAACGCAGAGCGTGTGCTGGCAGTGCGAACAACACCAGTCGTATCAGTAAGTGAAGCAACCGCAGCCCAGTCGATGATGTGTTCTGGAGTTGGGCGGCGCGAGAGCGATCCAGGAAATAGTCTGCGCAAAAATGACATGAATGAGATATCTACGCCAATGACGCGAATCTCTTTATCAAATGGAGCAAGATACAAATCTGAAGTTCGAACGACG
>CAIWXY010000130.1 GCA_903916775.1 uncultured Actinomycetes bacterium | reverse complement strand
CGGCTTTGGAACTGGCCTTGTGGTTGCCGCCCTCTTTGATGCCATTCTCCTGGCGATTAAGGATGAATTAGTCGGCTCTGCCTCGGGAGTCCTATCTGCTCTGCAATCGATTGGTTCTGCTGTTGGTGTGGCGATCTTCGGAACGCTCTTCTTTAATCAAGTGGGCAAAGGTCATATTGATGCCGGCTTCAGGCATTCGCTACTTCTTCAGATCGGACTTGTGAGTCTCTTCTTGATTATCACCTTCTTCTTGCCGAAGAAGTCGATGGAGAATTCTCACTACGCCGAATAATTCCGGCTCATGGGGCGACTCTTCTTTTTAAATCACTTTTGTCATGCAAATGTTGTCCTCGCTGAGGACGTAATCACTGAACGCTTCACACTCTTGATAACCAAGTGAGATGTAAAGCTGGCGAGCAGGTTTAAACGAATCGGAGGTACCCGTTTCCAGGCTTATGCGCGTGATGTTTTGAGACTTGGCGAATTGTTCAATATGCGTAACCATCGCTTTACCAATGCCGAGCCCCCGGGACTTGGCCAAGGTGTGCATTGATTTAAATTCGGCATGGTCAGCAGCTAGTTTTCTAAGTGCCCCAACGCCTAATAACTCTCCATTTACACGTGCTCCGAAAACAGTGATGTCTGGAGTGAAAAGTTTTGATGCATCCAACGCATAGACATGCTCAATCGGTGTGCAGGATGTGCAAAAGGACCAGTGAGCTTGAAGTACCTGGGCAAGTTCGTTGGTTAGTAAAGGCTCAGTCCCGATTTCAATCTGAGTTTGTTCAAGCATAAAGATTCAAACCGTTTTTGGCGTAGATATTGTCTTTATAGGATTGAAAAGTCATACTGAATCATACAAAGCGCGGTGCACGATGAGCTCCTTACGGGCGCAAATAACTCTCGTATACTCATAGCGTGGCCAAGAAACCTGATTCGAAGTGCCCGGTTGCTCGCGGAGAAGTAGATCTTTCGAAATACGAACAATTTGATGGGGAATGGCGCAAAATTGGTCTAGCAGCCCCTGCTAGACGAGCCCTTGTGGATGCCAAACTCTTTAAAGTTTCGGATTTGCGGAAAATATCCTTAGAAGAACTGACATCGCTGCACGGTATGGGAAAGTCGGCAATCGCCAGATTGCAAGTGGTGATGGATGGCAAACGCATTCGATTCCGCTAAATGAATAGCGCGGCCGCGCAAAAGTCTGTGTAGTGTTTCATTATGAGTTCAATACTCAATGGGCTTGCTGATGGCTGGTGGATGTTCTACGAAACATTCTGGGCGCTGATCCTCGGCTTTTCTCTATCCGGCTTTATTCAAGCCTATATTTCGCGCAATCGAATGAAATCTCTCTTGGGCGACCACTCCGCTGCGGCGGTTGCACGCGCAACAATTTTTGGAATCATCTCTTCTTCATGTTCCTACGCGGCTAGTGGGCTTGCAAATAGCCTTCATAAAAAAGGCGCAGACTTCACAGCAGCAATGATCTTTATGTTCGCGAGTACCAATCTCGTCATCGAACTTGGACTCGTCTTGTGGGTTCTTATAGGTTGGCAATTTGCTGCTGCAGAATTTATAGGCGGCCTCATAATGATTGGGCTGTTGTGGGCGTTATTGCCGCCGGTTACGCGAGGCTTAGTGGCTAATAATCGTGGACTTGCAATGGCCGATGAAGAAGTCATGCCAAGTCAGTCATCAATTCACGATGCGGCAGGATTCGCAATTGGTGATTATCGGATGATGCGCACCGAACTAATTTTCGGATTTATTGTTGCAGGTCTGGCAACCCGCTTGATACCTACGCACGTGTGGACTTCTCTGTTCGTCAGCGGGCATGGCAGGATGACGCAGGTAGAGAATGCTCTGATTGGTCCAGTGATTGCGTGCATTAGCTTTGTCTGCAGCGTTGGCAACATTCCCTTGGCAGCAGCACTCTGGCACGCGGGGATTACATTTGGCGGAACAATCTCATTTATTTTTGCTGATCTTCTTTCATTGCCGCTCATTCTTCTTTATCGAAAATATTTCGGAGCGCGATTAACTCGTCGTCTGGTAACTGTATTTTGGGGCGTGATGTCCCTCAGTGGGCTAATAACCGATAAAATTTTCTCCGCCCTCAATTGGATCCCAGCACGTCGCAGTGTCATAACTAGCACTCATCATGTCGGACTAAATGCAACGACGATATTAAATGGATTCTCGCTCTGCTTGGTGGCCTTCATTATTTGGGCTTATAGACACAAGCCAGGGGAATCGAGTGATTTTGCTGTTGATCCCGTATGCGGAATGCAGGTACGAAAATCGGATGCAGCAGCTACTGCAAAAGTGAATGGTGTCGACTATTACTTCTGCATGGAAGGATGCAAAACTAGCTTTCTTGCACGTCAAAGATAGAGGAGACCGGGGATATGGCGCAGGTTCGAGAAGTGGGAGATCAATTAGTTCTAGAGCTCTCTTTTTGGGAGAAGCTCGGTGCTTTTCACGGTTCGCCTAGAGCACCAAAGAGCGCTCTCGTATCGGTGGAAGAGATGAAGAATCCTTGGAATCGATCGGAAGGCATGACGGGTGCTCGTGCCCCTGGAACCGGAATGCCAGGTGTCATCATGCTTGGGACTTTGCGCAGACTGAAAAGCAAGGATTTTGCTGCCGTGTATGGTCGTCGAAAGACAAGGGTCTATGTATTTACCAGTGGTCCGTTTCAACGTTGGATCGTGTCGGAGAAGTAGAGCGTTCAGACCCAAAATCTGAATAATCGCTATTCTTCAGAGGTGATTACAACTCGCGCACTTGCTCCTGAAGATAAAGAACGGTGGCTCACGCTCTGGCGTGGCTATATCGAGTTTTATAAAGCGAACCTACCGGAGGAGCAGTTCGAACTGACCTGGTCGCGATTGCTAGATCAGGGATATAACTCCTATGGCATCGTTGTCGAATCTGAAGGAAAGGTCTTGGGCATCACCCATTACTCATTTCAAACTTCCACATGGGCACCGAAGAATTACTGCTACCTAGAGGATCTCTTCGTTGCACCAGAATCACGCGGGCTAGGACTAGGCCGTGCATTAATTGATGCGGTTAAGGCAATTGCTGTGGCTGCGGGCTCAAGTCGGCTCTATTGGAATACAGATTCCACCAATGA
The DNA here is from genome assembly GCA_903916775.1 of uncultured Actinomycetes bacterium. Taxonomy (GTDB): domain Bacteria; phylum Actinomycetota; class Actinomycetes; order Nanopelagicales; family Nanopelagicaceae; genus PALSA-747. Next base: position 5,048 of record CAIWXY010000130.1, on the reverse strand, counting down.
AACCGCTCGAAAGCTCTATGACAGTTATGTGAATGAGTCAGGTAAAGTTCAGTACCGAATTACTCTCTAGGGCGCTGGAGGACTGCCGTGGCTTCGGTAAAAAATAAACGCGTAGATGTATTTTTTAAAAATGAGAAGCGCTGGCGTGTGGAGCTAGAAGAGCTACGCGCCATAGCACTAACAACAGACCTCACCGAAGATCTCAAATGGATGCACCCTTGCTACACCTTAGATAATGCAAATGTCTTCTTGCTTCACGGATTTAAAGAGTATTGCGCTGTCTTGTTCATGAAGGGCGTGCTTATGAAAGATCCTCAAGGGATCTTGATTCAGCAGACTGCAAACGTTCAAGCAGGGCGACAGATTCGATTCACATCGCTCGAGGAGATCATTAAGCTTAAAAAGACCATCAAGAGCTATATGAATGAAGCGATTGACATCGAGGAATCCGGCGTGCAGGTACTGGTCAAAAAATCACAAGATTTTGAGGTTCCTCAAGAGATTGTCGCAAAACTCAAAAAACACCCTGGTCTCTTGGCTGCTTTCAACAAACTTACCCCGGGTCGTCGTCGTGCTTATGTGTTGCACTTTACGGCTGCGAAACAAGAGAAAACTGTGGATTCTCGCATCGAAAAGGCGCTCCCAGCAATTCTTAAGGGTAAGGGCCTCAACGAATAATCCCCCTGGATTGACCGAAGGGCCAGGCTATAACGTTTCGATAACGTTTACGCTCAAAACGGACATTTCCCTTTTTTTACCCTTAGACGCCCCCTAGGCTGACGCCACAACCCAAGAAAATCCCCATGGCTTTTTTTGGGCTTTTGCTTCAAATGTTTGTAAGCAAATGAAAACCTAATCATGTTCCTCTGAAAGGACAATGAATGAAGTTCACTTCTAAGAAGGTTCTCACAGGTGCTGTTGCAATCAGCGCACTTGTAGCAACAGCAATGCCAACAATGGCATCAGCTGCTGGAACCGTTTCAAACGCAACATTCAACACAAGCTTCTCAACAATGGCTTCACTTAAGTCAGTTGCAGCAGCAGGCAAGGGCAGCATCGCTGTAATCCTTCCTGATACAAAGTCATCAGCTCGCTACACAGAGTTCGATGCTCCTTACTTGACCAAGGCTTTCACAGCTGCAGGCGTCAAGAAGTTCACAGTTCAGAACGCACAAGGTTCAGACACAACAATGTTCACAGATGCTCAAGCTGACATCTCAAAGGGTGCAAAGGTTCTTGTAATCGATCCAATCGATTCAACAACAGGTGCAGTTATTGAAGGTTACGCAAAGGCTCGTGGCGTTGCAGTGATCGACTACGACCGCCTAACACTTGGTGGCGCACGTTCATACTACGTTTCATTCGATAACACAGCAGTAGGAACTCTTATCGGTAAGGGTGAAGTTGCTTGCCAGGCTGCTTGGGGAGTAAAGAGCCCAGTTACATACATCTCTTACGGCTCACCAACAGATAACAACGCTACTTTGTTCGCAAAGGGTTACAACGCTGTTCTTTCAGCTGCTGGTTTCAACACAGCTGCAACAACATTGTCAGGCGACAAGCAGACCGTTCTTGAGAACGCTGGTACATGGGATGGCGCAACAGCTGCAAGCGATTTCGAAGCTGCATACGCTGCACACCCATCAATCAACTCTGCTGTAACACCTAACGACAACAACGCAGCAGGCATCATCACTTACCTCCAGGGCAAGGGTCTTACACCTAAGACATTCCCATTCACAGGTCAGGATGCATCACTCACAGGTTTCCAGAACGTAATCTCTGGCTACCAGTGCGGAACTGTTTACAAGCCAATCTGGCTTGAGGCACAGGCTGCAGCTGCTTTGGCTGTATACCTAAACGCTGGTCAAACACCTCCAGCAGGTATCGTTAACGGCACAACAACCGATTCACTACAGAACGCTCCTGTTAAGTCAGCACTTTTGACTGCTACATGGGTAACTGCAGATAAGGTTGAAGCAACAGTTGTTGCTGACAAGGTTATCGATCCTAAGATGCTATGTACTTCAACAGCTCCTTCAGTTGCTGGTTCAACACAGCCAACATTCGCTGCTGATTGTGCAACATACGGAATCAAGTAAAGGCTATAGAATAAATAGATGACTACCACTCCCGAATCAGCTAACTCCCAAACCGGAAACGGTTCGGGAGTGGCGCCATCGAAAAAATCTGAACATCTTCTCAGCCTGCGTGGCATCGCAAAGCACTTTGGTGCTGTGCAGGCTTTGAAGCATGTTGACCTCGATATCCCAGCAGGCAAGGTCACTGCGCTTATCGGCGATAACGGTGCCGGTAAGTCCACCCTCATTAAGACCATCTCAGGAATCTGGGCGCCAACAGCTGGCGACGTTTTCTGGAATGGCGAGCAAGTAAAAGTGCACACCCCTGGTGATGCCTCAGCTCTTGGAATCTCAACTGTGTACCAAGATCTCGCGCTCTGCGACAACCTCGATATCGTCCAAAATATGTATCTAGGCCACGAAGAGACTCGCGGAATTACACTCGATGAGATCGCTATGGAGCTCAATACAAAGAAGGTCCTCAAAGACCTTTCTGTATCGACAGTGAAGTCAGTACGCCAGCTTGTTGGATCTCTCTCAGGTGGACAGCGTCAAGCTGTGGCCGTGGCACGTGCGGTTATGCGCGATACCCAGCTAGTCATCATGGATGAACCAACTGCTGCATTGGGTGTTTCACAGACCCATCAAGTTCTCGAACTTATTAAGAATCTTTCAGATCGCGGAATTGCTGTGATCGTGATTTCTCACAACCTCACCGATGTCTTTAAAGTTGCTGACCGTCTTGCGGTTATGCATCTTGGAACACTCGTGAGCAGTGGAGACATTTCGCAGTACGACACCACTTCTGCAGTGGAGCTCATCACAACTGGTGAGTCCAAAGGCGCGCCTTCATCGCTCGCCTCGTCTCACTAATTCCCGATCGGCGCGAACCCTCGCAGCCACAACGTGATTCTTCACTTGATTAGTTATTGAAAGGTTTTTACATATGTCGAAAACTTCACCAGACTCCACAGAGGCGACTCCTCGCTTCACAGTAGGGGACTTGTTTAAGCGCCTACGCACTGGCAACAGTGGTCTCATTCCAATCCTTGTTGGTCTAGCAGCTCTCGTTGCTTACTTCGATATTCGCAGCCACGTATTTCTCTCTGCTGCAAACGTCACCAACCTCTTCATTCAAGCAACAGTATTTATTCTTCTCGGCATGGCCGAAATCTGGCTCCTGCTCCTAGGAGAGATCGACCTTTCTATTGGCTTCGTCGCTGGTATCGGCGCATCAACAGCCGTGATTTTGGTTGATAACAAGTATCACTGGCCTGTACTCGTCGTACTCCCACTGGCGCTAGCAGTGACAACCCTTATCGGTATTTTGCACGGAACACTTGTTATCCGTCTGCGCCTACCATCCTTCGTTGTAACACTTGCTGGACAGCTTGGCTGGGCTGGCGTACTGATCTTCTTGATCGATCACCAGGGAACAGGCGGAGTTGTTTCACTTCATGAGAAGGTTCTGGCTGACCTCGTTAACGGAAACCTCACTCCAATGTGGACATGGATCGTTTCAGTTGGTTCCGTTCTACTTGCCGCAATTTTCATGATTCGCGGTCAAGCAAAGCGTCGCGCAGCTGGCCTCGAGTCAACTCCAATGGCGATTGTCGCTCTCAAGATCGGCTCACTCGTAATTGCAGCTCTCGTATTGGTCCTGATTTTCAACACAGACCGCGCAACATTTATCGTGCTTCACGGTATGCCTTTTGCGATTCCAATCGATATCTTCATCTTGCTTGCAGGTAGCTTCATTCTGAACAAGACCAAGGCTGGACGTTACATCTACGCAATTGGTGGCAACTCAGAAGCAGTTCGTCGCGCTGGTGTTAACGTCAACCGCTATCGCTTGCTCGCGTTCGCACTTGCTGGACTTACAGCTGGTATCGCTGGCCTTCTTTACGCTTCACGCCTCGGAGGTATCTCTGACGGTATTGATGGCGGAACACTGGTCCTCTACGCAGTAGCAGCCGCTGTTATCGGCGGAACTAGCCTTTTCGGTGGCCGCGGAAAGATGATCCACGCCGTAATCGGTGGAGTCATCATCGCAACCATTTACAACGGAATGGCATTGATCGGTATGTCAGCAGCTACTCAGTACATCGCAACCGCGCTTGTTCTGCTTGCAGCTGTAACCATCGACTCTGTTGCTCGCCGCGGAAATGGCACCACTCGCTAGGCATCACGATTGTAGGAATAGGGTCAGAGTCCACTCTGGCCCTATTTTTATGCCATGCCAAAGGTACTTCAGTAGGATCTGAAGGTGACCACGAGAAGCAAAAAGCAGCGCACGAAACTCCATCCGGCTTGGATCGCTGCCGGCGTAACTTTCTTAACCCTGGTCTCTACTTCGGGTTTCCGTGCTGCTCCAACCGTGCTCATGGTGCCTCTCCAGAATTACTTTGGTTGGAGCCGCGCATCAATTAGTTCTGCCATAAGTATCAATGTACTTGTCTACGGTCTGACTGCGCCTTTTGCTGCCGCCCTCATGGAGCGCTTTGGAATTAGGCGAGTAGTTATTTTTGCTCTCACTATTGTTGGAGCAGGTGCTTGGTCGACTCAATACATCAATCGCCCTTGGCACCTTGCCGCTCTTCTCCCACCTAGCTATGCGCTATGGGTGGAAGTCAATCTCAATCACTGTGGGATTGGCAGCATTTGCAATGGTTCCAGTCATTGCCGTATTCCTTAAGGAGAGTCCGCAAGATATTGCGGTCATGCCATATGGAGCGCCAGCAGATTTTGTTTACGCGTCACATAAGCGCAAGAACGCAGCGCGCGAAACAATAGAAACGCTACGAGATGCGATGAAGGTTAAGAAGTTCTGGCTCATTGCTGGCTCATTTTTCGTATGCGGCCTATCCACAAACGGATTGATCGGCACCCATTTCATTCCTGCTGCCATGGATCACGGTATGGCGATGGATACCGCAGCTAGCCTCTTGGCGCTAGTTGGTGTCTTCG
>CAIWXY010000129.1 GCA_903916775.1 uncultured Actinomycetes bacterium | reverse complement strand
TGGTAGTCAAAGCTAAGAAATAGTAATCCACTTACAAGTCTCCCTCAGCGATGTCGTGGGAGACTTGTAAGTGATTGATTCCCGAAGACTTCGTAATACGCTTCGATTGTGAATATTCAAATCCCCCAGCGAAAACTCGGCCCTTTCACTGTCTCCGCAATAGGTATGGGCTGCATGCCGCTCTCATTCCCCCACGATCGCAACCCTGATTTAATCAATCAACCTGAAGTAGCGACAGCAACTATCCATGCTGCGCTCGATGCGGGTATTACGTTGTTGGATACAGCTGATATTTATGCACCTTCGTGGAACAGCATGGGTCACAACGAGTTGTTGGTTGGCAAAGCGTTTGCATCTTGGAGCGGTACGCCGGAGCAAAAGGCGAAGATAGTTATTACAACTAAAGCCGGAATTACGCGCGAGAACAACGGAACGATGTTTGGCAAAGGTGGCAGAAATGCTACGCGCAATTACTTGTATCGTGCGGTAGAAGCATCGGCTTACAAGTTAGGGCTTGCAAAGATTCCACTGTGGCAGCACCACCGAACCGATCCTTCTATTTCGTATGAGGATCAATTTGAGAACATCATGACCCTGAAGGATCATGGTTATGTTCAAGAGATTGGGCTAAGCAATGTGAACGCCGCAATGCTGCGCCACGCAATTAAAGCAGGGGGCACACCAGAGCACGGCGGAATCATCTCCGTCCAGAACGAATACAGTCCTAACTACCATCATTGGGCAGAAGTGATTGATATCTGCACCGAGTATGGAATTGCATTCCTTCCATGGTCACCGTTGGGTGGTGGGCAGAACTTCACCAAGTTGGGTTCGGGGCAGATCGGTAGCTTTAAATCAATGGCAGATGCCAAAGGTGTATCTCCCTATGCGCTGACTATCGCATGGCATTTGGCGCAGTTCCCTACAGCGATCCCTATTCCGGGTGCATCTAAGGCATCATCTATTCTGGATTCACTCAGTGGAGTTCATATCTCGCTGAGTGCAGATGAGGTAGCAGCGCTTAATGCGAGCTGCCCAACTGATACACCGCTTAATGAAGAGCTACTTGATATTGCGAAGGTGGGTGGGGAGTAAAGGTGTGTGGCATCACCACACATTCAATGGAAAGCGAGAGAGTCGTCATCCTGGTACCAGTGTGGTACCATTTTTTTCATGGCAATGAACCTGCGACTATCGGCCGAGCAGACTGAGGCACTTCGCAATACAGCTGCCCAAGATGGAATTTCTATGCAAGAGGCGGCCCTGGCAGCTATTGACGCATACACCGCTCGTCGCGGACAACGACTCCGTGATGCAATCGCGCGAGTTGCGACCGAAGATGCCGAGTTGCTCAAGCGACTTGCACAATAGTGGAGCGTATTGAATATCTAACTTTCGAAGATCTCCTTGAAATAGGTCAAGGTGTAATTTCTGATTTTCACGTACGCGACATTGGGTTACTTCAATCTGCTGCGCTCAGGCCACAAATGAGTGTCTATGGTGAAGATGCGTACGAGGGATTTGCAGGCAAAGTCGCAGCGTTAATGCATTCACTCGCACGCAACCACAGTCTTGTTGACGGAAATAAACGTCTTGCGTGGTCAGCTGGTCGAGTCTTCTGCATCCTAAACAACAAAGATTTACATTTACAGATTGATGATGCAGAAAAACTCATCTTGGAGATTGCTCGAGGAGAAATCGATGTTCAGGCAATTTCTGCGAGGATCGCTCCGCATATTCGGTAAGCAGAAAACTTAAGCAGGCTCAATTTCTCATAACGCCTTCATCGGAGGAGTGTTCACATTAAACTCAGCATCAAAGAAATTACTGAGCTCGGCGCAGACTTTTCTCAGAAGAGACCGTTAAATGAAGAGATGTTTTATAGTGCAACTGCTGGAGGGATGTAGTCATGAGTGAGACCACCGCACGCTTGTTTCGCCATAGCGCATGGGCATCACAACGAGTGTATGAAGCAGTGACACAGCTTCCTATAGAGGCGCTAGATGCATATGTGAGTGATCCGCAGTGGAGCGTTGGGCGGATACTGCAACACATCGTTGGTGGAGCTGATTGGTATGTCTACTGCTTAACCCAAGCTGCGTTCGGTGATCAGAAGAAGCCAGCCGACATGGACGATGTTCGATCACTCGCTGCAGAGCTAGCTGGGTATGACAAGGCGATCGCATCGCAGGCTTCACTGACG
>CAIWXY010000128.1 GCA_903916775.1 uncultured Actinomycetes bacterium | reverse complement strand
TCGTGAGCGTCATCAAGGGTTAGAGATTGATACCGCCACTGGAGTTATTGAGTCGCTTTCAGGTCGGGTAATTTTCAAACGTGACACCGGCAAGCTCTGCTTCGCGACTTTGCGTGAAGGCGATGGCACCGAGTTGCAGGCTATGTTCTCCCTCGACAAGGTTGGTCAAGAGGTTCTTGATCAATGGAAGAGTGAGATCGATCTTGGCGATTTGGTCAGCGTGACCGGAGAAATTATTACAAGCAAGCGCGGTGAACTTTCGATCCTCGCATCTGGCTACGAACTTGCCGCTAAATCGCTGCGTCCACTTCCTGTCGAGCATAAGCCACTCTCGGAAGAGACTCGAGTGCGCATGCGCTATGTCGATCTTATTGTTCGTCCAGAAGCTCGCCATAATGCGCGTTTGCGCCCGCAGGTAATGAAAGCTCTTCGTGACTCTTTTGCAGCTCGCAACTTTATTGAAGTTGAAACTCCCATGCTTCAAGTGATGCAAGGTGGAGCAGCTGCTCGTCCATTTAAAACTCATAGCAATGCATACGACATGGATCTCTTTCTGCGTATCGCACCAGAGCTCTTCCTTAAGCGCTGCGTTGTTGGTGGGCTAGAGCGCGTCTTTGAAATTAACCGAAACTTCCGCAACGAAGGTGCTGACTCAAGCCACTCACCTGAGTTCGCAATGCTTGAGAGTTATCATGCATATGGCGATTGGAACACTGTTGCCACACTCACGCGCGAGCTTGTACAAGAGGCAGCAATGGCTGCTTTCGGCTCACACGTTGTTACGCATCATGATGGCCGCCAGGTAGATCTAGGTGGAACATGGCGCGAGGCTAATCTCTTTGACCTTATCTCTGAGGGTGTCGGCGAGACTGTTACCGCCCAGACTCCAATCGAGGATCTCAAATCAATTGCTGCAAAACTTGGCATGAAGGTGGATCCAAAGTGGATTGCTGGAAAGTTAGCCGAAGAAATATTTGAGCATGTCACTGAAGGTCAGCTCAATGAGCCAATCTTTGTTAAGGGATATCCAGTCGATACTTCACCGCTGGTTCGTGCGCACCGCGAGACACCAGGGCTGGTTGAGAAATGGGATCTCTACGTAGAAGGATTTGAACTTGCAACTGGCTACTCAGAATTAATTGACCCAGTAATCCAACGCGAACGTCTCGTCGAGCAAGCAGCACTTGGTGCCAAGGGTGATGTCGAAGCGATGCCGCTGGATGAAGATTTCTTGCGAGCTATGGAGTACGGAACTCCACCAATGGGCGGAATGGGAATGGGAGTCGATCGACTTCTGATGGCACTCACCGGCCTTGGCATTCGTGAAACAATTTTGTTCCCACTTGTGAAACCAGAAGAGAACTAGAGCCTCACTGTGAGTGAAGTAATAATTCGCCCCGCTACAACATCTGATATCAAAGCAATTCGTCAGATTATCGATACGTATGTATTGGCTCGCAGACTTTTGGCGAAGGAAACAGTCACGCTTTATGAAACTGTCCAGGAATTTACTGTTGCTGAATACCAGGGTGAGGTAGTTGGTTGTGGAGCGCTCCACGTTCTCTGGGAAGACCTTGCTGAAATTCGAACCGTTGCTGTCTTAGAAAAAATGCGCGGTATGGGTGTGGGCAACAAAATCATTGATGCCGTGGTCGAGCGAGCCAAGGCTCTAGGAGTCGAACGGATCTTCTGT
>CAIWXY010000127.1 GCA_903916775.1 uncultured Actinomycetes bacterium | reverse complement strand
GTTCCTGGACGTTGCGTGGTTCGTTGCGTGGTTCGTTGCGTGGTTCGTTGCGTGGTTCGTTGCGTGGTTCGTTGCGTGGTTCGTTGCGTGGTTCGTTGCGTGGTTCGTTGCGTGGCGGCAACGCTCGCGGAGCTAAGGCATTACGTCTCGTGGATTCAGATATGCCTCCATGTCGAATCTGGAGCCCTTGATTTCGCGACAGTTCGATCTTCGCCCAATCCGGACGTTGAGTGCCGCCGACACCGGCCTCTGTACGTTGAGAGCTGCCAGCATCGATCTTTGTGAGCTGATCACCAACGTCAAGACCTGGGACTTGATCTTCTAGCCTCTTACTCTTCTTTCGAACCCGAGGTGAGAGTTCAGCATTTTTCTCGCGCAATCGACTTGATCGAGGTTCGCTCTTATCGCCATCACGCACCAACATGCGCGAAACATTTGCCCCCTGTACCAAACGAAATGGATCAAGCAGACCACGCTCATAGTGCCCATCTGTGAATGTGAACAGCGGCTCGATCTCTACTCGGTCATTTTCGATTCGCCCTGTGACATGCGCTATTTCGACAATTCTTCGCTCGCCACTTTCCCTCAAAATTGTCGTATGAACGACCAAATTGATTGTCGATGCAACAATGGGGGCAACAAACTGATACGAGATATTTTCTCCCGCCAAAAGTGGAAGTGTCTGCAATTTTGCAATCGCATCGCGAGCGGAATTGGCATGAATCGTTGCCATTCCAGGCAATCCAGAATTCAGGGCAATCAATAGATCCAACGCCTCTGCTTCGCGAATCTCACCCACCACAATTTGGGACGGACGCATTCGCAGCGCTTCCTTAATAAGTTTGCGCAAAGGAATTTCACCCTCGCCCTGCAAGTTTGCGGGACGCGTTTGAAGTGCCACGCAATCTGGCAATTTAGGCCGCAGCTCGAATACCTCCTCGATAGTAATCACTCTGTTATGAAATGGAGTTGTGCTCACTAGTGCATTGAGCAAAGTTGTTTTGCCGGCCTGAGTAGAGCCACTCACCAATATGTTCATTCCGCTTGAAACAGCTTGCTGTAAAAAATCGGCCATCTCGGGCGACATCACATTAATGAGAGCTAAATCCTGAAGCGATTTACCTCGAATGAGATGCTTTCGGATATTCACAGCCCAATGCGTCGCCGTAACTTCTGGTATCGCAACGTGGAGCCGACTTCCATCTGGCAAACGCGCATCAACAAACGGATGTGAAAGATCCAGGCGTCGACCTCCCCACATAAGCAGGCGTTCCACAAGGTCCCTCACCTCTTGTGAACTGAGCACAACATTGGTTAGTTGGCTCACGCCTGCTCGTGCGATGAAGACTCGGTGTGGTGAATTGATCCACACCTCTTCAATGGTTGGATCAGCCATTAAATCCGCCAACGGCCCAAACTCCGAATAGTGAGCTGAGGTCATCTGATCGAGTTGGCCCAACTCTCCAGAATCCAGCAGATTTCCAGCTGTTCGAGCCATCGTCGGTACCTCTTTCTCATTTGGTAGTAGCGTTTCAGTGATCGATTTCTTGAATTTCTGATCAGTCTCTTCACTGAGCAGACGGAACGACTCGAGCGGTTGCACTTGAACTGTTTGCCCAAAGCCATCCCGTTCTGGCCGCTCGGTGCAAGCGGTTGCACTTGAACTGTTTGCCCAAAGCGCTTTTGTCCTGACCGCTCGGTTAAAGCCGCTCGGTTCTAGAAGAGCGACTGATTCAGATCACCTCACCCGTGGCTCGGGCAAGTGGGGTAAGCAAAGCGTTTACGCTGACAATGACACCCGGGTCAAGAAAGAGCCTGGGGATAACTAGCGATTGTGGATAAAGCCACCTAATCCTTGAGGGGCAAGTTAGGATCACATCATGGTTAATCGGCGTGCGGATAAGCGCAATAAACGCAATAGGCGCACTAAACGCAAAGTGCAAAAGTATGCGTTCGCGGCAGCAGCTCTCGCAACAACACTCTTGTTGAGCGCGTGTGGACCGGTGCCCGGAGATGTCCGTCCCGATAACTCAAATCTCATCGCTGGCATCAATTTGCTTGTGAACAATTTTGAGCAGAAGCATCCCGATCTGGTCAACTGGAATGATGCGGCAGTTAAAAACCAACTTAAGGGCTTCATACCTGCCGGAGAAGATACCGATGCAGGTTGGCTACTCAAGTGGCCAAATGCAACGCCAGGAGAATTAACTCAAGTAATCGTTCCATGGGCCCTACTTGGACAATATCCAAATAATCCGAAACCGCTTGGGTATAGATATCAAGGAGGAACAATTCTTCCTCAATCAACCATCGGTGATATCACGAGTGTGATTTATAAAACTGAAACTCATGGCGATCAATATTTCGCTGCCGTAGTTGATGTGCGAGCCTCGAAAAGTAATCCACAGTGGATAATTTTTAGCACAGCCCCCTACCTACCCGTGACTGACCCTGCCTACGGTTTCGCTACTGTTGTTAATAAGCAGTGGACGATTACAGATTTTGGAACCGCCAATGTTGGATGCGGAAAAGTTCCCACCGAAGTGGAGAGTGAGTTCGGATTTAAATGTTAAAGCGCAACGCTTCTTTTGATAAATCTCAATGGGAAATTTTTCTTAAGCGAAAAACGTCAAAAGCAAGTGCGATTGCAACCACCGGAATTTTACTTGCCGCAGTTGTTGGACTGGCGGCGTGCGGGGCTGTTGGTCCTTACTCGGAAAGCACTGGACTCCCCAATCCTGCGCTCACTCCCGGATTCCTTAATCCAGCAGTAACACAAAACAATATCCACTCAAATATATGCATTGTTGGCTGGACTGCCACAGTCAGGCCACCAGTCACCTATACGAATCAACTGAAATATTCTCAGCTCCACTCAGGCTATAACTTGAATGGCGATATGAACATGAAGGATTACGAAGAAGATCACGAAGTGCCGCTCGAAGTTGGCGGCAATCCTTCAGACCCGCGCAACCTTTGGCCAGAGCCCCACAATGTTAAATATGGATCATTTGTAAAGGACCAGCTAGAGAATCAAATGCACGATCTCGTCTGCACGGGCGCCGTGACACTCAAGGCTGCCCAAGCAGTGTTTCTCACCAATTGGGAAGTTGGCTATCAAAAATATGTAGGAAGACTCCCGTAGGATTTAATCCCATGCAGTGATCAGGGTTTAATCCGAGTGCGTGATTAATCGCCTACTGAAATATCAAATGTCTTTTACAGCTTCGGGTCGAAAGTTGAACTTGTATGTGTCGCTTCCGGGCTAATGTCGTGCTCATATTTATAACTTTCGATCGAATGTTGAACGTATATTTATAGCTTCAAACCGAAGGTTGAGCTCCTATTTATAACTTCCAACCAAAGGCCTCGCCAATAATTCTTGCGCTAGCGCTTCCATCATGCCATTTCTTGGCGAACTCAACTCCCCCAACCGGCAGGGGTCGACTTGTAGCGACGATTCGGATTTCCGCCTCAAGCGATTGAGGTGTGATGTTGATGACTGAGGCCGGAAGCGTTGTACGCGAGTTCACGCCTTGTTCCAGATATGTCATCGCTAAACGTCCCGCAGCCAACGCTTCAATTGCAAATACACCGAGTGCTCCTAAGAATTGATCAATCACAACATCGGCTTGCGCCAAGACTGAAGGTACTTCTTGATGCGGGACAGGTGCAGGTTTGATGAACTCAATCACTCCTTCGCTATGAAGTTTCTCCAAAACCGGAATAATCAGGTCTGCGGATTTAAGCCAAGATCTACTTGGGAGATAAAGCACTCGCAATTTTTCTTGAGAGTAGATCGGTGAACTTTGCTCCACCTTATTAAACTTTTCAAAATCGATAACTACAGGTAGCCAGATTGCATCGGGAACTTCACTTAATAAATCTTGCGTCGAGACAAAAATAGGAATTTTCTTTTTTCGAAGATTCGGTAAGAGTGCTCGATTTTCATTGCTGCGCTTGCGTAGATCTGTTATTTCAGGGGCAGCGCTATTAAATGGCGAGAAAGTTGAGCGAGCGGCATGGGCATCAACGTCCCGAATATCGCTGCCATGGAAAATCACGCCGACGCGCTTGCCGATGTGCTTAATAAAATCTAAATCTTCGAGAACCTGATGCTCTCCATTGCGGATATTTTCCAGTCTGAACATGGGGCGTAGGGATTCGAAAAGCACAATATCTTTGGTTCGAGCAACCATCTCGGCTAGCTTTTGACGAGTGGGAAATTTCAACCACTCTTCGCGCGAGATCGCGAGGTCGGTGCTGAACCACTCCGAACTTGGATCACTTGAGATTCTTAACGATTGTGATGCAGCTCCACTTCGCGTAAGGCTTTGCGACCATTCCGTGCCCTGATTAGCTGAGTTAGTAGGTCCTATGAGGAATCGTGGTCGAGGAAGAAGACCGACTGACGGTGCAATCAAATTCAATGGACGCACTAACGGGAGAATAATTCGGCGAGCGATGCCCTGAGCGATGAGTTTGGATTCTCGCTTTGTTCGAACGCGCCAACGAAGAAAAGAGATCTTCTGGTCGTAGAGAAACTGGTGCAGGCGTTTACCAAGGAGCTTGCGCATGGGCTCAGTATGCCAGTCTCAGGTTAAATTAAGGCTTGAGGCTCTTCACTGATTCGTGACCGACATCCTTGGCTCGTTCATGAGTCTTGCGTAGTTGGAGTTCCAAGCTCTTCACTGCGACGTCAAAGGCAGCAAGATCATTGAATGCTTGGCCTTCAGAGCGAAGAAATGGACCACTTCCGTGAGATGTCAGGGTTACTAAATGCGAGGATTTTCCAAAGTGAGGATTCTGCTCATGTTTAATCTCAACTTTTATTCCATCCACGGGAATACTAAATCTTTCAAGACTTTTGAGTTTTTCACTCACGATATCCCTGAAGTCTTCCGCCAGAACTGCGCCGCGTGCATGAAAGATGATTTCCATATCAAAAAGGTACTCCGATCAATGAGGAGGTACAAGAGGGAAGACAGAATATTGATGTAAATTTGATGTTAATTTGAAATCAATGTGAGCGAGAGATTCCGGCCACCTGTGACGGACTGGCAACCGGAACACTCGTTTGCGCAACTTGTTCGCTCATGCCCTAAGTACCTAGAGTTCATTACGCCTGGTTAGAGCAAGTTCTGGATTGTTTGAGCTAGTCAGAACTGGCAAGACCTAGTGAGACCTAGTGAGACCTAGTGAGACCCAGCAAGACCCCAAAGTTCCTGAGTTACTAGAG
>CAIWXY010000126.1 GCA_903916775.1 uncultured Actinomycetes bacterium | reverse complement strand
CGCTTGGTATTGCTGGCGCGCTACAGAAGGTGAAAGTTCTACTTGGTAACAGACACTGCTGGATATGCGATGCCTGTCGATGAGTGACAGTCGTAACCGTTTGGATTCTTAGCGAGATACTTCTGGTGATATTCCTCTGCTAACCAGTAAGTCATGCCTTCGGAACTTTTAATTTCGGTACAAATATCGTTCATTCTATTTTTCTTCAATTCTGCATTGTAAATATCACGCGTCTGCATAGCGAGCGCATATTGCTGCGCCGACGTTGTATAGATGGCACTGCGATACTGGGTTCCAATATCCCCACCTTGTGCGTTGAGCGATGTTGGATCATGCATAGTCCAAAACTCTTCAAGCAAACGGTAATAGGAAATGTGCGAAGGATCGAAAACTACTTCGACAATCTCTGCATGGCCAGTGCGCCCTGTGCAGACTTCCTTATAATCCGGATGAGAGGTCGTGCCACCCATGTATCCAACAGAAGTTGCGATTACTCCATCTAAATTCCAAAAACGGCGCTCAGCTCCCCAGAAGCAGCCAGTCGCGAAATAGGCGCGCTCACCTACCTGCGCAGCTTCCTGTGAAGCCACCTCTGAATCCTCCTGCGAATTGGCGTGTGCTTGAGGTGCCGAGTTGGTTGATTGAGTGCTCATGGCTCCAATTCTTTCACTGATACCCTTAGAGTGCAGTATTAGTAGAGTATGAGTGCGGTTTGGCTCACTCATAGCAAGCCCTCGTAGCTCAGTGGATAGAGCACCGCCCTCCGGAGGCGGGTGCGCAGGTTCGACTCCTGTCGGGGGCACGGTTGAGCCCAAAGATCCCAGTTATTGTAGATTTTCCAGTCATCACTGAAATGAAGTCTCACCCTGACATAGCCCCAAGCAACTCTATGATGACCCAACTAGGCCAATATCTGCCTTTATTGGAGATCTCACAGGAATCTTTTGGTGTCTGTCCTTGTTATACGGGGTGCAGTGCGAGAGAATACGTACCTAATCATCGTTTGTTTCTCTTCATGACGCTTAAATGTCTTTTTCAAGGGCCTTCTACGCCTCGCACGCCGTATATGCGCGAGTGATGGTACGTGAAGGACTTATTGAGAGTTATTTAGGAACATTGAGGCTTAATGAGCAACGAGCGCGTGAATGCAACTTCCCTAACTTGAAGGAGATCAGCGATGGATTGGCGCCACGAAGCAGCCTGCCGCGACGAAGACCCAGAGCTATTTTTTCCTATCGGAAATACCGGCCCAGCCCTTGCTCAAATTGAAGAAGCTAAAAAAGTCTGCAATCGCTGCCCAGTAAAGGAGCCTTGCCTAGCTTGGGCTCTTGAAAGTGGTCAAGATGCCGGAGTATGGGGTGGTCTCTCAGAGGATGAGCGCCGTGCTCTCAAGCGCCGTGCAGCTCGCAACCGTGCTCGCATGATGGAGAGCCAAAACCAGTTCTAGTTTTTACCTGCTGGCTTCAATGCAAGTGAGCTTGAAAACCGTCTAGACATTTTTTTAGACGTCTTTTAGATTTCTTTTAGGCCTCTTTTAAACATCGAAGGTCAAAAGCGCAACGGTTTTTCCATCCTTACGCATCAACGTAATACTCCCCTTGAGTTCGTTCTCTGTGAGAGTTCGAACAATTTGCAGGCCAAGGTTTGATGAGGTTTGCCAATCAAATCCTTCAGGTAGCCCAGATCCATTATCCATGATCGAAATTTCGTAACGATTTGCACCGTGCACGCCTAGGGCACCTGATTCGCTTCTGGCGCTATCGCTCTTCTGGATCTCAATAAGAAGTTCATCACCGGTCTCAGCCAAGCCATGCTCAAGGGCATTGTGAATAAGTTCTGTGATGACTAATGAAAGTGGTGTTGCAGTTTGGGAATCCAGGACTCCAAACTCCCCTATTTTTTTCAGGTTTATCGCCCGAGGACTTAATTCAATCGCGTTATGAACAATCCGTTCATAGACTTCATCAAAGAGCACAGACTCTGCCGAAGAAGCAGAGAGGGTTTCATGCACAATCGCAATGGATGCAACACGTCTAACAGCTTCTGCAAGTGCAGCGCTGGCGATTGGATCTTCAACTCGCCTAGATTGCAAACGGAGAAGCGCAGATACTGTTTGCAGGTTATTTTTTACGCGGTGATGAATCTCGCGAATCGTTGCATCTTTAGTGACGAGATCGCGATCACGACGTCTAAGCTCGGTGACATCATGAAGCAGGACAATGGAACCGATTCTCTCTTGCCCTTCAATCAACGGGATAACTAAGAGATCAACAATTCCATTTCCGTTATCGAAATCTGCGCGACGCAGATTACGACCGCTGAGGATAGTGGCCCAGTTCTCTTCCGTTGGCTGATTCTGTGGGAGTGAGAGAGAGTCGAAAATAGCACCCAAGCCATTTCCTTCTAGTTCGGTCTCCCAACCTAATCGGCTCACTGCTGATCGAGCATTTGGGCTGGCATAAGAAGTAATTCCCTGGGCATTGAGGCGAATGAGTCCATCGCCCACCCGAGGAGCTGCCTCCGCTTGATAAATACTGTCCTGAATAGGAAATGTTCCTTCAGAAACCATTCGGTAAATTTTATGAGCGATCTCGCGATAGTTCAGCTCCAACCGAGACGGCGAACGCATAGAGATTGCATCGCGGTGACGAGAGATAACTGCGATTACTCGATTTTCGAAGAAGACGGGGACCGTCTCCTCCTTGATGAGCAACTCACCTATCTGCTCCGGTTCGGCATCACGAACAATTTCACCTTGAGAAAGAGATTGATCGATACGTGAATTTTTTCCCCATGGAATCTCAAGGCCAATGAGGTCTTGAGTGAAGACTGTGGAAGCTGTTGTTGGCCGGATGTGCGCTATAGCCACATGACCTTCTGGCCAACTTTGATAATCTTTTCGGCGAGGCACCCAAAGAACTAAATCTGCAAAAGAGAGATCAGCTAACAATTGCCATTCAGTGATGAGAACAGAGAGGCGATCGCGATCTACTTCGCTCAAGGCTGTATGCGAATAGGCAAGTTCAATCCGTGAGCTCATTCGCACATCCTCTACTGAATCACATTAGCGATGCCAGAATCTTACCAATCTCCTTCCGATTGGGATTTGTCGCCTTTAAGAATGGCAGAAGAGCGCTCTCGGGCGCAGGATCCAACTGAGACTCTCGCAATATGTGGCGATTTTCTCCGATCGTTAAGCTCATAAATTTCGCCTCCCACTCTCGAAGCGCTCGTGAATGACCGCTGAGAACGCAGAGATAGGTGATCGGCAAAGCTTTGAGAAGGACTGGAAATTCACGTAAGAAATGAGAGAGCTCATCGATGCTTGATGGGGTTGATTTAGTGAGATAAACCAGATGAGTTGCGCTATCTAGCACGTTATTCACTAACGAGCCTTGCCACCGTCGATCAGTAACAGCCTCGCTTAACGCCGGAAGCGTTCCGAGGTCAACGATGGTGGTTCGCTCTCCGGTTGGAAGAGCCGTGGGCCTTTGCTTCGGATCTAGTGGAGCTACATGAATCAATGAACTGCTCAGACGATCTCGCTGGCGTGCCAAGGTTTGCGAACGTAAGTCAGCATCAACAAGAAGGACTTGCTCCGTACGGGCAATCTCTTGGGCGATAGCAAGTGCAAACCTTGTGCGACCTGGCGCCCCGGCGCTTCCTGTCACAGCAATAATTCGTCGTTGCTTCGCAATGAAGCTTCTAGAGGCGCTCTGAATATCCCGATCTTGACGCACTTCTCGCTCTTGTCGATTATCCCGCTGGTCGTAGGGAAGAGAGAAATCATGGGTTTGGGTTGGGTTGCCTCCACTCTGATAATCACGGGGACGGACGGGATAACTAGGCTCGGAAGATTGCTCTCGCGTTGTAATGAGTGGGGCACGCAACTCTTGGCGAATACGAACCATAATGGCGTGGGAGTTGGTGCGGACATCATCCAAAGATATAAACGTAGTCGATGATGTTGGCCCTGTGTCTAGCAATCCAGAGTCAAAACCTTCTAAATCGCTTCGGTATATGACCACGGTCCTGAGCGTTGGCTCACGTAGATCAAGAAATTCTTTGAGAGATCGCGCATCAAATGCTCGATAAATAATGTTCCAGCCTTGTGAGAATAGAAGTTGGGATACGTAATCCTCACTCTCCGAATCGGCAATCGCAGTTATCACATCAAGTTGTGGGATCTCAGAACGCATTGCTGGCCACCACCAATCGACCTTGTGATTCAGCATCAACGATGAGCGCTGCATTGGCGGGGGTAACACTGAGGGCGAGTTCGACACTGCCACCAAGGGATCTCGACTTGGAATCAACGTTTTCAACATCTACATGGGAGATGACGAGCGCAGGTCCGGTCGTTTGATCTTTAGGTATGACATAAATATCCGCAAAGTCGCCCGGAAGAATATCTGTGGGGCAATCGGTGGCCAAGACTCCTATCGGGAGGAAACTTATGCCTGCCTGAGTTGAGCCTCGCCCAAGATCGCTCAGGGAGATCACATCGCCTATTGCGAGTGAATGTAAGGCATATTGACCAACGATCTGATCTTTTGCTCCAAAGAAGTGAGAGCTTTCGTTTCCTAAATCGATCTTCTCGAGCGCAACTTCGCTGGCAACAACTTTTGCGCCTGTTGCAATTGGCGATTTCACCACCCAAGCGCTACCGCTTGGGCCACTCCCCATAAGTAATGAGAAGAGAAAAAGCGAGAAGAGAAGAGCGCCAAACGCCAGTATGCGACGAGAGTTGCGTTGGAAGAATTTCTGTATATCAATCATGGGAGATGAATACCGAAATTTGCGTGAAGGTGCACAAAGTTATCCACATGGAGTAGATCTGCATAGTTCATCCATTTGGATGATTTATTTTGACTTCCTTCAGGCCACGCTTCTATCCATGAGCACACTCACATCCCAGAGCATCACATTTAGCCGCCCCGGTCACCTCACACCACTTCCAAATTCGCACGACGAACCACAATTAGCGCTGGTTGATCCAACTATCGGCTCACTCGAAGAGCGAAGAAGCGCACTCACTTACGCTCCTGAGAACCTACTTAGGCGCAAACTCTTTCTGGTCCCAACTCCTAGTGGAATTCCTGGTGAAGAGATCGAACCCGGATCCGCGCCGCAGCCCTCTCCCTTAAATGAACTTCCACCCGTCCGACAGACAGTTGAACGTTACGTAGTTGGAGTGGTTGAAATTTGGGGTGGCCGAAGGTCGGCGATGCAATTGGCACGATCGTCACATCGCGAGGTGTACCAGAAGCTCCTTGGATTAACTGGAAACCAAGGAACGCTTCCTCGCATACGCAAGATTTATATCAACGAACCTATTGAAGGTGTCGTTGAAAGCGCTGTCACATTGCGCTTTGATGAACGAGTTCGCTCGCTCGTCCTTCGTTTTGAAGGTGTCGACAAGCGGTGGTTATGCACCCAACTCGAACTCTTGTAAATCTTTAGGCAGCACCGTGGCAGCGTTTGTACTTGCGACCTGAACCACAAGGACATGGACCGTTCTTTGAGATATCCGCAGCTCCTGTTTGGATGATTGAACCATCTTCATCGGCTGCCGTGTAGCGCAAAGCTTCACCTTGTGCAGCTGGAGGAGTAATCAAACCTGGGGCCTGGATAACTGGCGCACCTTCTCCGCCGTCTGATTCAACATTCACCTCGACGTGGAATAGAAGGCCGACGAGTTCTTCCTTAATGGAGTCCATCATCGCCGAGAACAGGTCGTAACCTTCACGTTGGTATTCAACGAGCGGGTCACGTAGAGCCATCGCACGAAGTCCGATTCCCACATGTAGGTAATCCATCTCATAAAGATGCTCGCGCCACAT
>CAIWXY010000125.1 GCA_903916775.1 uncultured Actinomycetes bacterium | reverse complement strand
TTTAAATATATCTCTCAAGGAAATAGCACTGCAACAAAAATTGCAATGACAGCACCTGTCATTGCCTCGACCGAAGCGAGCATTGATGCGAAGGAATGGAAGGTCTCGTTCGTGATGCCAGCTGGGTCACATCGAAATGACCTACCAAACCCTAGTAATTCACAAGTCGTTCTTCGTGAATTAGGACCGGAGAAGTGTGTAGCTCTGCACTTTCGAGGCAGTGGCTCCAAGGACAAATGGAAACTCAAAGAAGAAGAGCTACGGCTGCTAGCTAAAAACCAAGACATTGAATTAAGTAATGAGACGCGAGTTTGCAGATTTGATCCACCTTTTAAACCTGGATTTTTGCACTACAACGAAGTCGTCATTCCCTTACTTCAGCAAACCCCAACGGGTATTTGAGGGTGACTAACTAAGTAAAGCTCGCTCTATCTATATTCGAGTTGCGAGATTGAGATCTAAGTGCGCTTGAAGGGATTCGAACCCCTAACCTTCTGATCCGTAGTCCAAGACCACTTAGTTCCTTTACCAACAGCGCGACACTGTTGACTACTTATAAGCCTAGCACCACTCCGTAGCCAATCGCCTCTTGCGCTGCGGCATATGCCGCAGCTGCTTTGGCGTTGGCATCGATTTGAGCTTTCAGGGCTGTCGCATTATCTGCAATCAATTGAGCTGGGATTGAGGTTGTGCCTGCCTTATAGGTTGCAGTAGCAGCTCTGATCGCTGTGATCTGAATCTTCGCATCACTTGATTTATGAGCGGATGCTGCAAAGGTTGCTTGGGCTAACGCAACAGCAGTTCGCCACTGGCTGCGGTTATCGGCAAGTGCTGCCTTCTCCTTCACCTGGTTAGCCGCCACCATCAGTTGATAGCTTGTTGAAGCAGCACTAAGTGCAGTTGATTGCAGCAAGGATGCTGCTGTCAGGCCGGCGTTATTGGCAGTAGAGGATGAGAGTGCAGAAACTCCTCCCTCGGTGCCAGTAACTTGGCAGGTAAGTAACCCTGTTGCAGGAAGTGCTGAGAGATCAACGGTCGCTGACTTATTTGCCGAGGTGCTAGCAAGTGCGCTCTGCGGCTGGCCATTGACCAAGAAGGAATAGCTCAGTGAGCTCACTAAGGAGTTGGCCTGATAGTAATCAGCGCTTCCATCGAAGTAGTGGACACCGTAGTTGAAGGTGCCGGAGGTGCAGACTGCTGTCGTACCAACCTTATGAAGGGTTGGGGCGCTGGCAACTGTAATGTAGGGCTGCGGTGGTGGAGGTGGGGCTATTGGAGTAGCTGCGACAAGTGCCGGTTCGGCCGCAGCAAATGGTGAGAAGCTTTCTGTAATTCCGCAGACCTGCCCGTTCACATAAGAACGTGATGGAAGCTCTATCCATGCACCTCCAGTGAAGTGATAGAGATGATCGGTCGACGCACCATCAAGACAGACTGTGGCAGTACCGTTAAGAGTTCCTGGGATTTGAATATCAACGATCTTCGGCGACTCTGAGATGGTAAATGGAGTATCTGAAGCTGCTGCTGGATTTGCATCAACAGGTGAAATCGTCAGAGATACTGGTGCAGGCCCACTGAAGTTAATAGTTGTTGCTGGTAAAAAGGAAGTGGCTGGTATCGCTACAGAAGTGACACTCGTAGGTATGGTGACAATCCTAGAGTTCGCCGTTACACCTGCAGTTATGGTTGGTGTGCGATCTACTGAAGCTTGTGCTTCTGTGCACCCACTCTGAATAAGACAGACATTAATTGTCGCCCAAATGGTGCTGGCCTGGCCACCAGATGTAGCGGTAATTTCAAATGCACTTGAGCCAAGACTGGCGAAGGTTCCTGATATCCCTTCATTACTGTCGCAGTTCACGCCGATGGGTAGAGTTCCATTACAAGAGAAAGAAACCACCCCACTCGGGTTATCGAGAAAACTTTCCAAGTATGTACCTAACTGAGGCGGCGGAGTGGAGCCAATAGCCCATCCTGATGAAAGGGAAACGATTTGTGAGTTCCAATGAAAGCTTCCGCTGGGAACCGTAAGCGAAATATGCGCGGTGCTACATAGTGAGTTCGAGTCGCATATATTGATATCAACATTATAAGTCGCAGCAACCGTGGGTAGGTTACCAATTAATAATCCATCGCATGTCAGCGAAATTCCTGCGGGAAGGGACGTTCCATTCGCCAATTGATATGAATACTCTGCATAGTTCTCGTGGTCACTCCACACAGGGCATGAACCGTTATATCCCATTTTTATTGCGGGATTACTTTGGCCAACTGTGGCTGCACGAGCAGCGGCAAGATCACTATTCGTGAAGACTTGACCATCACCGTGGTTTCCAACCGTTTGATCAATTCCAAACGGTACGCCACCTGAAGGGTCAAGTGGTCGGAAAACTGATCCATCAGGAACCGTCCAAGTTTGCCAAAGGCCTTGATCCAGTGAGATTGGCGAAACATCAGCCATGCTTTGTGGAGCATTCACGAAACTCAGAGCGAAGCTCGTGGCAGTCACAAAGGAAGCCAAGATGCGCATGGAAGACCTCAGAGGGTGATTCACACGGGTGATTCTATCTTAGGCTCAGAAGATTGCTGCCTGAAGAAGTTAAACGACTGGTGCGCTTGAAGGGATTCGAACCCCTAACCTTCTGATCCGTAGTCAGATGCTCTATCCGTTGAGCTACAAGCGCAGGTACTGCGAGGACTGATTCTACCTAAGGCACCAGAGTTCTCATAATCAGTTCCAGAACAGCTGTACCTCAAGAAATCACGAGTAAATAAGGCTTATTTACCCATTTCCAGAAGCTTTTCAATCGACGTTTCCTTGAGGCGAGGCTTGCCTAGCGCCTCACCTGCAGCAACCTCTGCAGCATTGATCTTTGTCCAAGAGGCTTGATCCACAATCTGAATTCCGGCTGGAATAAAGGTGGTGATATCACAATCAGGGCGAGCCTGTTCTGGAAGATCTGAAATGAGTAGCTTCACGACATCAGAAGCATCGCTCTTGTTGGTACCAATCACACCAGAAGGACCTCGCTTGGCCCAACCAACTGTGTAGATATTTGTACCGAGTACACGGCCTTCTTCATTATCAATTTTGCCGTTATGGAAATAGATGCCATTGATATGCGCGGCTTCGTACCCAATCGCCGAGATAACCAGGTTGGCTTTAATTGAGTAAGTCTTTCCAGTATCAACAACTTTGCCATCCCTGATTTCATTAATTCCAAAGACAACTTCCTCGATTTTTCCATCTCCTTTAAATTCTTTAGGAGCTGCTAGGAAGTGAAATTCCATTTCACGATCGTGTCCTGAATGAGGATGTTCTGCGATCAAACGCCATGCTTCGAGATTTGATGCTAAGTGCTTCTCGATTTCTCCCGCAGCCTCAGCACGGATGTGCGCTGCTTCGACTTCTTCTTTTGAGATGACTACATCTGTATGTTCTAGTTTTGGAAGATCACGTAGCTCTGGCGCAGTAAAGGCAGCATGCTCTGGTCCGCGGCGACCAGCGATATAAACTTTACGGATCGAGCTGGTGTGAAGAGCTTCAAGAGCAGCAGTAGCAGTGTCAGTTGAATCTAGCTCTGACGGATCGATCGCCAAAATTCGTGCGCAATCCATCGCGACATTTCCTGCGCCAATGACAACTGCAGTCGTGCCATCAAGTGGCACATCGAGTGAAGCAAAGTCAGGATGGCCGTTATACCAAGGAACGAATTCGGCAGCAGATAACGATCCAGGAAGATCTTCGCCCGGAATGCCAAGTTTCTTTCCGATGGCAGAACCCGTGCACATAACAACGGCGTCATAGCGAGCGCAGAGCTCTTCGATATCTATATCTGTACCGATTTCTACATTGCCAAAGAGGCGGAAATTAGGCTCGCTGGCTACTTTTTCAAAGACCTTTGCCACTGTTTTGATCTTTGGGTGGTCCGGCGCCACACCACTTCGAACCAGTCCCCACATCGTTGGCAGGCGTTCAAACATATCGATACTAAAACTGAGCTCATCGCTCTGCGAGTTTTGAAGCGCTTGTGCTGTGAAGTACCCTGCTGGACCTGCTCCAACAATGGCAATTTTGTACTGTGGCACATCTACCTCTTCTAGTAATTTAAACTAATTTTAGCGCGGTTTTAGAAGGCAAAATCTGCGATCGAGTGCGTGGTCTTGTTCGCAAATATCTTCTCAGCGCCATTCATCCGCAAGGTCACTTGACCTTTTCCAAAGATCTCAACAACCTTGGTATCCAAATCAAAGCTGATGCCCGTGTGCTCATCAATGCCCAGAATCCCTGTATCTTTTTCAAGGAGCGATTCGAGTACTTCCATGCGGCGTTGGCCGATAAAGCAGAAGCGAGTGTCGTGCGTTCCGCCCTGGGTGTTGTTGTAGTGAGCCACAACTGAGGCGCGAATACCGGTTGCTTTCTCTAATATATTTAAACCATCTAGCCAAAATGGTGCATCCCCGACTTTATACATCTCATAGACGGGCATGGTCTTAGCTCCGAGAGTCATTGCTCCAGCTGAAGCCATAACGATGGTTCCACGTTCTAGTACCTGGTGGAATTTCTCATTGGCACCACTGCTCGCCCATGCTTTAAGTGCATAGGTTGGACTACC
>CAIWXY010000124.1 GCA_903916775.1 uncultured Actinomycetes bacterium | reverse complement strand
CAGTATCCATGACTCAACCCATCTAGGAGCGTCCAAGGTTCGTGAATATCTGCTCCAGCCAGATGTGCTAGCTCTGGCACATATTTGCGAATGTAATCCCCATCAGGATCAAATCGCTTGCCCTGCTCAACAGGATTAAAGACGCGATAGTACGGTGAGGCGTCTGTTCCGCATCCTGCAGTCCATTGCCAGCCATGAGAATTAGAGGCAACATCGTTATCAATCAAATAATTCATGAAATGGCTCGCGCCGTGTTGCCACTCGATGTGCAGATCTTTCACCAAGAAGGAGGCAACAATCATTCGAGATCGATTGTGCATCCATCCTTCGGCAACTAGTTGGCGCATCGCGGCATCAACTATTGGATAGCCGGTCTTGCCTTCCTTCCACGCTATAAATTTCGCGCCAGGCTCGTCATATCGCATCGCTTCATATTGTGGCGAGTAATAACCGGTATCGGTGTGGGGATAGTGATGGAGCACATCGGCATAAAATTCGCGCCACGCAATCTCTTTGCGAAATACCTCATGCGCGCTGCTCTGGTTGAGTTTGGACAATATCGTGCGCGGATGAATCTCGCCCCAACGCAAATGCGGACTCAAGCGACTCGTACCCGCAATCCCAGGAATATTTCTATTCACGTCGTAAGAATCAGCTCCGCTTTTAATAAAGCTATCGAAGTGTGCATGCGCAGCCGCTTCTCCCGCTTTCTGTAACGCGTCACCGACTGGAGATTGCCAATCAGGAATCGAACGATCACTCGCTCTCGGCGTGACAAATTTTGGCGCCTTTGGTGCTGCAACAGGTGCACGCCAGCCATGCGTCATCCACGCACGAAAGAACGGTGTGTAGACGCGATAGTTGGTGCCATCTGGTTTGCGCACTCGACCGGGTGCTACCGCATATCCCGAGCCCGTAAATTCGATCTCAATGCCTTGCTGCGCAAGCGCAGCTTCATCGGCAACTCCGTATGGAGCAAAGGATTGCGCCGCATGCACAGATGTAATCCCATATTCACGAATAACATCTGGGATCACATCACTTGCCCGACCGTTAATTACCGCGAGCTTGCCGCCAAGTGCCGCATCTAATTCGCGTAAAGAAGCTGCAAGATAGGCACGACGATACGGACCAGAGCGTTCTGCGATATCTAGGTCCATTACGAAGAGCGCTAAGCAATCTTCTCCAGCATCTAACGCAGCGAGAAGCGCAGGGTTGTCCTGTAACCTCAGATCACGCCTAAACCAGAAGAGTGAACGCGTTGCCACAGATTCCTCCGTCAGTAATTACAGGCGCAAAACTTCTGTAACAGAAATTAATTATGGAGACCTGAGACGCTTGCGTCCCAGCCATTAACATCCTGTGGCTTGCGTGGGCCAGGGCCAACATAGCGAGCCGAAGGACGGATCAGGCGACCAGTGCGCTTTTGCTCCAAGATATGCGCAGACCAACCGGCAGTACGGGCGGCTGTGAACATAGAGGTAAAGAGCGGTGCAGGCACTTGTGCGAAATCAAGGACGATTGCAGCCCAGAACTCCACATTTGTTTCGAGTACGCGTTCTGGATGGCGCTCGTGCAACTCTGCAAGTGCTGCCTGCTCAAGAGCGAGCGCAACTTCATATCGAGGTGCGTTGAGCTCTTTAGCAGTGCGGCGAAGTGTGCGTGCACGTGGATCTTCTGCGCGATAGACGCGGTGACCAAAGCCCATCAAACGCTCGCCGCGATCCATAATTCCCTTGACGTATGCACGTGCATCGCCCATTTTCTCGACGCCT
Organism: uncultured Actinomycetes bacterium; assembly: GCA_903916775.1. Taxonomy (GTDB): domain Bacteria; phylum Actinomycetota; class Actinomycetes; order Nanopelagicales; family Nanopelagicaceae; genus PALSA-747. The sequence continues at coordinate 1,153 of CAIWXY010000124.1, read as the reverse complement.
TCGATCATGCTCAGTACGCGAGCTGGCGCTCCACCATGAAGTGGGCCAGACATTGCGCCAATAGCACCAGAGAGGGATGCCGCGACGTCGGCACCTGTTGATGCGATTACGCGAGCAGTAAATGTAGATGCGTTCATTCCATGTTCTGCAGCTGAAACGAAGTAAGCATCGATCGCACGAACGTGAAGTGGATCAGGCTCGCCGCGCCAACGAATCATCATGCGCTCTACAACAGTATGAGCTTTATCAATCTCTGATTGCGGAACAGGTGCCTCGATAACGCCACGAGCTGCTTGAGCGACATATGAAAGAACCATGACAGAAGCACGAGCAAGATTTGAGCGAGCTTCTTCATCTGAAATATCTAGAAGCGGCTTAAAGCCCCATGCTGGTGCAAGCATTGCAATCGCGGATTGAACATCAACGCGAACGTCACCTGAGTGAACAGGTAGTGGAAAAGGTTCTGCAGGTGGAAGGCCAGGGTTGAATTCATCGTCAACCAAAAGTCCCCACACATTTCCAAAAGTCACTCGACCTACGAGGTCTTCAATATCTACGCCACGATAGCGAAGAGCGCTACCTTCCTTATCCGGCTCGGCAATGGTCGACTCAAAAGCAATAACGCCTTCTAGGCCTGGCTTGAAATCATCGCTCACGGGAAAATCCTCCATAGGTGGGGCGCAGTACGGTTTCTGGTGTGCCTATTCTGTAGGGTGGCGCGCTTGCCTTCCACCCCCTTTTCATAAATAGCGCTCAGAGAAAAAGTGACGTTAGATACACCTATGAGCACAGATGCAGCTTCCACCTCCCAGAACATCCGAGATATGCGCCGCTCCTACGGCGAGGCGGGATTACATGAAAGCGCGCTCCATAGCGACCCCATTTTGCAGTTCAGTCGCTGGTTGGCCGAAGCCGCCCTCAACCCTTACATCGTCGAGGCCAACGCCATGGTTCTTTCGACGATCGACAGCGACCTCGCTGGAAATATCCGCCCAGCTTCGCGCACTGTCTTACTCAAAGACATTGATGGCGAAAACCTCACCTTCTTTACCAACTACCACTCGGCAAAGGGACGACAAATCCACGTCAATCCACATGTTGCTCTTCTATTTCCTTGGTATGCGATGGAACGCCAGGTAGCGATCAAAGGCGT
>CAIWXY010000123.1 GCA_903916775.1 uncultured Actinomycetes bacterium | reverse complement strand
TGCAGCGGGATCAACTGGTCCAGTCCCATCAGCGCCAAAGCCAGCAGCACCTGCTGTGCCTGTCGCACCGGAATCAACGCAGGCAGATCTCACTTCGCCAGCAACACCAGCGGCACCAACAAATCCCGGTGTGCCATCACCAGCAGCATTTGCAACTCCTCGTCCACCTGCAGCCCCAGCAGCCGGTGGAGTTCCAGGCATGCCTCGTCCGCCACGTGCCGGAAACAATCCATTTAGTGCACAGGTCGGTGGAGCGATTCCGCGTCCACCAGCACAACGTCCACTACGTCCAGGAGAACGTCCACCGATGGCAGGCAATCGCCCAGGTTCAGTGCGTCCTGGTTTTGCAGCACGTCCTGGTGGCGCAGGTGCTCCAGGTTCACGTCCAGGTTTTGCTCCACGTCCTGGTGGCGCAGGTGCTCCAGGAGCTGGTGGTTCTCCATACCGCTCTCCTTCAGCAGCGCCATCAACTGGTCCATCGAACTTTGGTGGCAAGGGTCGCGGCGGAGGTCCACGCGGAAGTACAGCTGGAGCTTTCGGAAAGTCCGGCGGCAAGAAGGGTAAGTCACGTAAGAGCAAGAAAGCGTTGCGTGAAGAATTCGACAATATGGCAGCACCATCACTTGGTGGAGCAGTAATTCCTCATGGTGATGGCAAGACAGTTATTCGTTTGCGTCGCGGTGCATCCTTGATGGACCTCGCGGAAAAAATTCACGCAGATCCAGCAGCACTTGTATCAGCGCTATTCCACCTTGGTGAAATGGTGACTGCTACGCAGTCTGTAGATGAAGATACATTCAAAATTCTAGGCAGCGAACTTCGCTTCGTTATCGAAGTTGTTAGCCCAGAAGATGAAGATCGTGAACTTCTCGAAGAGTTCGATATCAATCTTGAGCAAGAGCTCGAAGATATTGATGATGCTGATCTCGTTGTGCGCTCGCCAATTGTGACCGTCATGGGTCACGTTGATCACGGTAAGACTCGTTTGCTTGATGCCATTCGTCAGACCGAAGTAATTAAGTCTGAAGCTGGTGGAATTACGCAGCACATTGGTGCATACCAAATTCACCATGATCATGAGGGCGTTAATAGAGCAATCACCTTCATTGATACACCGGGTCACGAAGCGTTTACAGCGATGCGTGCTCGTGGTGCCAAGGTCACAGATATTGCCGTACTTGTAGTTGCTGCAGATGATGGTGTGATGCCTCAGACAATCGAAGCACTCAACCACGCACAGGCAGCAGATGTGCCAATTGTTGTAGCAGTGAACAAGGTCGATAAGGAAGGCGCGAACCCAGATAAGGTCCGCCAACAATTGACCGAGTACAACTTGATCGCTGAAGAGTATGGCGGAACAACAATCTTCGTAAACGTCTCTGCTAAATCTGGTGAAGGCATCGATGAATTGATCGACAGCATTCTTCTTACAGCTGACGCAGCTCTTGATCTGCGTGCAGTTGCCGATGATGCAGCTCGTGGCGTAGCTATTGAAGCCAACTTGGATAAGGGTCGTGGCCCAGTTGCCACAGTTCTCGTTCAACGTGGAACTCTTCAGGTAGGCGATGCAATCGTCGCTGGTGGAGCCTATGGCCGTGTTCGTGCGATGTTGGATGAGAATGGTGAGAATGTCACCGAAGCTGGTCCATCACGTCCAGTACAGGTACTTGGATTCACATCGGTCCCAGGCGCTGGCGATTCATTTATCGTCGCCGAGGATGACCGCACTGCTCGTCAGATTGCCGAAAAGCGTCAACTTGCTATGCGTAACGCTCTGCTTGCTAAGACTCGCAAGAAGGTTTCACTTGAAGACTTCATGGAGCAATCAAAGGTCAGCACTCTTAACCTCATCCTCAAAGGTGACGTATCTGGATCTGTTGAAGCTCTCGAAGATGCTCTTCTCCAACTCGATGTTGGCAGCGAAGTTGATCTACGCGTTATCCACCGTGGCGTAGGTGCAATCACAAAGAACGATGTGACTCTTGCATCTGCTTCAACAGCTGTGATCATCGGCTTCAACGTGAAGCCAGAACCTCAGACTGCAATCTTTGCTGATCAAGAGGGCGTAGAAGTTCGCTTCTACACCGTTATCTACAACGCCATCGAAGAGATCGAAGCATCTCTCAAGGGTCTCTTGAAGCCAGAGTACGAGGAAGTCATCCTCGGAAATGCCGAAGTTCGCGACATCTTCAAATCTTCCAAGGTTGGAAATATCGCAGGTTGCTTGGTTCAAGATGGAGTTATTCGTCGTAATGCCAAGGCACGTACCTTGCGTAATGGAGTGCTTGTTACAGATGGCCTCACCATCGACTCACTTCGTCGATTCAAGGATGATGCCACAGAGGTCAAGGATGGATTCGAGTGCGGTATCGGACTCGGTTCATACAAGGAGCTCGAAGTTGGCGATGTCATTCAGACATACGAAATGCGTGAGAAGAAGCGCGCATAAATGGCCTCCAATCGTGCGCTTAAAGTCGCAGATCGCATTAAAGAAGTGATCGCGACAACGCTTGAAACGCGGGTTAAAGATCCGCGTTTGGGTTTTGTCACGATTACTGATGTGCGAGTTACTGGCGACCTGCAACAAGCTTCGATCTTCTACACAGTGCTTGGTGATGAGGATGCTCGTGCTGGCACCGCTGCGGCACTTGCCTCATCTCGAGGAATGATTCGTCGTGAAGTTGGATCTGCTTTAGGACTTCGCATCACTCCGACAATCGAATTCTTTGAAGATGGCCTTGCTGAATCTGCAAGCGCGATGAACGATCTGATGTCTTCAGTGAAAGCTGCAGATGCAGAACTCGCCAAGCTCCGTGAGAACGCCAAACCAGTTGGCGAAGCCGATCCTTACAAGACACACGAATAATCGGTAGGGCTCCTGATGGATGGTTTTTTACTCGTCGATAAATCGGGTGGAATGACTAGCCATGATGTGGTGGCAAAGATTCGTCGTAGGTTGGGAACAAAAAAGGTTGGCCATGCAGGCACCTTGGATCCCATGGCGACTGGCGTACTAGTGCTTGGTGTTGGAAATGCAACGCGCCTGCTCCAATATGTCGTTGATGGAGTAAAGGCTTACGACGCAACAATCACTTTAGGTAAAGCCACAGTTACCGATGATGTCGAAGGCGAAGTGGTTTTCACGGCCGATCTCGAGCGACTTAAGAGTGTGGGCGATGACGAGATCCGATCTTTTCTAGAAACGCAGGTGGGAGTTATTGCACAACGCCCAAGCTCTGTGAGCGCGATTAAAGTTAATGGAAAGAGCGCGCACCAACGTGTTCGCGATGGGGAAGTAGTCGATCTTCCGGCCCGCGAAGTCACCATTGAGGCAATAGATATTCACGCAATTACGCGCACCGACGCAGACATTTCTATCTCTGTGAGTGTTCGCTGCTCTGCTGGTACTTACATCCGTTCGATAGCTCGCGATCTAGGTGAAGCCTTAGATGTTGGTGGCCACCTCACGGCCTTGCGGCGCACGCTGGTTTCTCCTTTTACTATCGATGAATGTAAATCTTGGGAAGATGCAGAGTTGCTCTCTACGGCAGCCGGAATTTCAAGAATTCTCCCCACGCGCACATTGGATGTCGAAGAACTTAATGAAATTTCATTTGGCAGAGCAATTGCTGCCAATTCCACCGAAGAGGTGACCGCGGCGCTCAACGCAGCGGGAGATTTCGCTGCTCTCCTAGAAAACCGTGAGCTAGGGAAGAAGAAATTTGCCACACCAACGCTTGTAGCTCTGAAAGGATAAGTCCATGACTTCGGTAGCAATTGGAATCTTCGATGGAGTTCATGCAGGTCATCAAGAAATTCTCAGCGAAGCCGCGAAATACGGGCCAGTCACGGTCCTGACTTTTGATCCACATCCCACATCTGTTTTTGCGCCAGAGCGAACCCCATCCTTCTTAGTTTCATTAGAAGATCGGATTGCGCTGCTCAAGTCCTGTGGAGCGCAAGACGTAGTCGTCCTGCCATTTACAAAAGAGTTTGCTTCCAAGAGCCCCGACGAATTTATTCAAGAGGTTCTCAAGGACCAGCTCCACGCAACCCATGTCACGGTCGGTGAGAATTTCACATTCGGCCATAAGGCTGCTGGCAACGCCGCATATCTCAAAGAGCACTCAGGCCTTGCAGTAGGTGCAGTAAAACTCTCGGAAAATCG
>CAIWXY010000122.1 GCA_903916775.1 uncultured Actinomycetes bacterium | reverse complement strand
GTAGTAGAAAATTTCGCGGCCATCAAACATTCTGCATCCATGACGCGCGATGAAAGACATGGGTTGATCTTAACTGAGAGCGTCGCAAGATAGGATTTACTCATGAGCGAAAAGAAAATTTGGTGGCGTGATGCTGTCATTTATCAGGTCTACCCTCGTTCGTTTAAGGACAGTAATGGAGATGGCGAGGGTGACCTAGGCGGCGTAATCGCAGGTATTCCATATCTGGCCGATCTCGGGGTGGATGCCATCTGGCTCAGCCCCTTCTATAAGAGCCCCAATAAAGATGGTGGCTACGATGTCTCAGATCCACGCGATGTAGATCCTCGATTTGGCACGCTCGATGAAGCCAAGAAGCTCATCGACACTGCCCATGCCCACGGAATTAAGTTCATCGCCGATATCGTTCCCAACCACTTCTCCACAGAGCATGCCTGGTTCAAGGCGGCTCTCGCGTCACCTAAGGGCTCACCGGAACGTGCCCGATTCCATTTCTACGATGGTCGTGGCCCAAATGGAGACACCCCGCCAAATAACTGGATCTCGATTTTCCGCGGCCCTTCTTGGACTCGAGTAACCGAGCCCGATGGCTCTGCCGGCCAGTGGTATCTGCACCTCTTTGATTCAAGCCAACCTGATCTCAACTGGGCAAACCCAGATGTAGAGGAAGATTTTGAGAAGACCTTACGCTTTTGGCTTGACCTTGGGGCCGATGGATTCCGCATCGATGTTGCTCATGGATGTGTCAAAGATAAAATCGATGTAGATCACCGCGACCCAAACCGCTTGATCGATGCACTTCGTTTGGACTTCCTGGATATCACTACAGAAGAGCGTGCCGGTTTGCTCTCAGATGTTCCATTCTTTGATCGTGAAGGTGTTCATGACATCTATCGTAAGTGGCGCAAGATATTCGACAGTTATAGCGGAGATCGCATGAGCGTTGCCGAAGCATTCGTCTATCCATCGTCGCGTGCGGCGCGCTATGTGCGCAGCGATGAGTTGCACCAAGTCTTTAACTTCAACTTCATGATGCTGGGCTGGGATGCCAAGATCATGTCAGAGAGCATCAAGACCACTCTGGAAGAACTCAAGGATGTAAAGGCTCCTGCAACATGGGTGCTCAATAACCATGACACTCCACGTGTTGTTACTCGAATCGGAAGTCCACGCAAAGCACGTGCGTTGGCACAACTCATCCACTCACTTCCTGGTGGGGTTTATATCTACCAGGGTGAAGAACTTGGTCTACCGAGCGCCGATCTTCCTGATGCTGCTCGTCAGGACCCAGCGTTTATTCGCAGTGGTGGCAGTGACAAAGGCCGCGATGAATGTCGAGTTCCACTTCCTTGGGATTCCACGCAGCCGCATTACGGATACGGAACTGGCACTCCATGGTTGCCGCAACCAGCCGACTGGGCCCAGTACTGCATGAATGTTGAAGCTGCTGACCCTGCCAGCTCACTTAATTTCTATAAGCAGATGCTGCAGCTACGTCGTGGCAACGCTTCTCTTGGTGGCGAAGGTGCAATTACCTGGATCGATAGCGAACCAGAGGTTATGCATTTCACTCGTGAGCCAGGTCTAGAAGTAGTTGTTAATACCTCTTCTGTCGAGAAGTCAGTAAAGGTGAGCGGCAAGAAGATCTTGCTCGCGTCGCACGAGGGTACAAACGCAACAGACGGTGTCCTGCAGTTGCCTGCAGATACCACCGTCTGGTTAGAGCGTTAAAGCTTTACTGCTTGCTTATTGCTTGATTACTACTTAACGGAACCTGCTAGCAGGCCACGTACAAAGTAACGTTGGAGTGAGAAGAAGACGATCAGAGGAACTGCGATCGTCACGAAGGCACCTGCTGTGAGGTACTCCCAGTGAGATCCCCATGTTCCAACAAGACCGGCCAACTTTGCATTCACTGGCTCGATTCCCTCTGTACCAGCTGAGAATGAGAGTGCGACAAGCAAGTCATTCCATACCCAGAGGAATTGGAAGATACTGAATGCTGCGATTGCAGGCACGGATAGTGGCAATACGATGCGGCGGAAAACTGTGAAATGGCTAGCGCCATCAACGTGGGCAGCTTCCATCAAATCTCTTGGTAGCGATGAGATGAAGTTGTGTAAGAGATAGATTGCAAGAGGCAGCGCGAACATTGTGTGCGGCAGCCAGATACCAGCAAACTTTCCGGCGATTCCTAATTTTGGAATCAACGTCACTGTTCCTAGGTGAACTCCGCCTGTAAAGAGCTGGAGTAGTGGGATCAGCGACATCTGAATTGGCACAATCTGAAGTGCAAAGATGAAGAAGAAGATGAAGTCGCTTCCGCGGAACTTCACCCATGAGAGACAGTATGCAGCCATTGTCGCAATGGTGATTGGGAAGAGAACCGCAGGAATTGTGATAACAAGTGAGTTGATGAAGTATGGCAATACTCCATTAGTCAGTCCGCTCTGACCGTCACCGAAAAAGACCGCATGGTAGTTAGCGAGAGTCAGGTGAGGGTGGATGAAGATATTCCACCATCCATTAGTGACGATGTCTTTCTTGTCACGAAATGATGTTGTGAAAATACCCAGCGTTGGAATCGTCCAAAGCGCAGCGATTGTCCAGACTGTGATGGTGGCAAATTTGCTGCCGAGCAGTTTGCGACCAGGGTTGCTTTCGGCAAGTCCCTTTGCGGCTCTTTTTGAGGTGCGTGTTCGATTCAGAATACTCATGCGATTGACCGCTCTCTACGCAGGTTATAGATGTTATAGATCAAAATTGGTAGGACCATGACGAATAAGACAATCGCCATAGCTGAGCCGCGACCAGTATCGAATCGGACAAATACCTCTGAATACATCTCGTTGGAGAGAACAGATGTACCAAAGTTTCCACCGGTCATAGTGCGCACAATGTCGAAGAGTTTGAGAGTAGTCACGACCATAGTCGCCAGAACCACAATGAAGGTGCTGCGAACCATCGGGAATGTCACGCTTCTAAATTGCTTCCAGCCTGAGGCGCCATCGAGCGCTGATGCTTCGACGATATCGGCTGGAACAGCTTTAATAGCAGCGGAGAGAATCACCATTGCGAATCCAGCCTGAACCCAGATGAAAATCACCATAAGTAAGAATGTGTTGAGCGGCTGAGTCAAAATCCAGTTAGTAGGTGAAAAACCTAAGTGCTTAACAATTGTTGAAAGTAGACCAGTCTGTGGCTGACTTGGATCTGCAAAGTTATAAACAAATTGCCAGACAATCGATGCTCCCACAAATGAGATAGCCATCGGCATGAAGATCAATGATTTAGCAATTGACTCACGACGCATACGGTCTAGGAAGATAGCCAAGATGAGACCTAGTGCTGTGGTGATAAGTGGGGTAATAACTAGCCACAGAATTGTATTGCGAAGAACAATGCGCATATCTGGATCAGTGAAGATCCATTGATAGTTCCTAAATCCAACCCACTTTGTCGAGTATGAGTTTTTGAAACTAAAGAGGAACGTTTTGATCGCAG
>CAIWXY010000121.1 GCA_903916775.1 uncultured Actinomycetes bacterium | reverse complement strand
TGTCGTCAATGAAGATGCTATGAACACACAGTCATTGCCGATTGATCCCACTGTTCTGGTTGCAAACTTGCCCTACAACATCTCTGTTCCAGTTCTCCTGCATTTTATGGAGAAGTTTCCAACACTTCGTTCTGGTGTGGTGATGGTGCAGAGTGAAGTGGCAGATCGCCTCGTTGCAAAACCTGGTACCAAGAACTACGGCACACCGTCAGTAAAGGCGACATGGTGGGCTGACATGAGTCCGGCAGGCGGAGTAGGGCGATCAATTTTTTGGCCTGTTCCAAATGTAGATTCTTCTTTGGTGAAATTTGTCAGGCATGCGCCTGCGAGCGATGAGGCTACTCGCCTACGCGTATTCGAAGTGATTGACGCTGCTTTTGCGCAACGTCGCAAAATGCTGCGAAGCGCCTTAAGTGAACTCTTTTCACAGCACGGCCTCAAGGCGGAGGAGTGCATTGCTCGTGCAGGTATAGATCCCACCGCGCGCGGTGAGGTGCTCGTGTTGAGCGAATTTATGCAGATTGCGAATACGCTAACTCCATGAGGCGCAACGGCGTAGTTGTGAGAGTACCGGCCAAGGTCAACCTGCAATTATCGGTTGGACCTTTGCAAGCCGACGGATTTCACGAAGTGACCACCGTATTTCAAGCCCTCGCGCTTTACGACGATGTCACGGTCAAATATGCAGAGCCTGGTTCTGGAATCACTCTCACGCTTTCGGGTTCGACTACTAAAGGCGTTCCCACTGATTCAACCAACTTGGCTTATCGTGCTGCGCAATTGATGATCGATACACATGATCTGGATTCTGATATTGCTATTCATATCAAAAAAGAGATTCCTGTTGCTGGCGGAATGGCGGGAGGTAGCGCAGATGCTGCGGCAGTCATCGTGGCTATCGATGCGCTCTTTGATCTGGGTCTTTCTCGCGACACCATGGAAAAACTTGGTTCGCAATTAGGCAGTGATGTTCCGTTTTCGATCACTGGTGGAATTTCCATAGGCCGAGGTCGTGGCGATGAGATCACTCCTGTTCTTGCGCGTGGAAGTTATTTCTGGGTGCTAGCAATGTCGTCCCAAGGTCTCTCAACTCAAGCGGTATATGAAGAGTGCGATCGATTGCGCACCGGTCTAGATATTGCTCGGCCGGTCGTCAATGACGCGATGCTTCAGGCGCTTCGTGCTGGAGATGCAGTTGCACTCGGCAAGTCACTGACGAACGATCTTCAGGCAGCTGCCTGTTCGCTTCGCCCGGCGCTTCGACTGGTTCTCGATGTTGGCCATGATTATGGCGCTCTAGGAAGTATCGTCTCTGGATCTGGTCCGACGGTGGCATTTTTGGTTGAGGATGAAGAGAAAGCCTTAGATTTGACGGTCGCTTTGAGTGCCAGCGGGGTTGTGGCAGGAATCGCTCGAGCTATCGGCCCTACTCACGGAGCGCGAGTTGTAGAAACCCTCTGACTTAGTGGACAATTCAGGTTCCGCCATTGTGTAGTGGCTAGCACATGGGCCTTTGAAGCCCAGGGTCCAGGATCGATACCTGGTGGCGGAGCCAAGCTCGCTAAAACTAAGCAAGACCGCCCAAGTATCACCGCAACACCGGATTGTTAGGGGGAGAGAGTGCCTTCTCTAGATCTGGCTGTTGTGCTCGCGGCTGGCGAGGGAACTCGCATGAAATCCACTACGCCCAAAGTCCTGCATGAGATTGCTGGGCGTTCGATTCTGGCTCACGTTCTTTCGGCTGTTCAGCCACTCGGCGCTGCTGACCTGCGAGTAGTTGTGGGCTCCTCTCGGGAGGCGGTCGAAACCCATCTGGCACAGATTGCTCCTAACGCAACTATCGTCTTTCAGGCCCAGCGCAACGGAACAGGTCACGCAACCCAATTAGCTCTCGATGGTGCACCAGCCACTGGTTCTGTGATGATCTTGGCTGGCGATACACCTCTTCTTCGTAGCGGCACACTCCAAGAATTTATCGATGCCCACCACACGTACGAATCTGCAGCATCTGTGCTGACATCAGTTGTGCCTGATCCATTTGGATACGGCCGAATAGTTCGAAGCGACAGTGGTGAATTAGTTGGCATCGTCGAAGAACGTGATGCAACCGAAGAACAACGCGAGATTGATGAGATCAATACTGGCGTCTACATCTTTGATATAGCGGCGCTTCGTGCCGCCGTAGCAAAACTCAAGAGCGCTAATGCGCAAGGCGAGCTTTATCTCACAGATGTGATTGCTTTGATTAAGGAAGATGGCAAGAACGCGGTAGCGATTTTATCGAACGACTACACCGAGACTCTTGGGATTAACGATCGCTCACAGCTTGCTGAATGTGGCGCGATTATGCGCGATCGCATTAACGATGATTTCATGCGCGCAGGTGTGACGATCATCGACCCAGCAACAACATGGATTGACGCCACGGTCGCTATCGAAAACGATGTAACGATTCATCCAGGTACGACGCTAACTGGCGCAAGCACAATCGCACGTGGCGCAATTATTGGTCCGCGCACTACTCTCAACAACGTTGTCGTTGCAGAGCGAGCTAGTGTTCTTGAATCTTATGTCAGCGAAGCCACGATTGGCGCAGCCGCAACTGTCGGGCCCTTCTCATTTATTCGCCCAGGCACAGTTCTTGCAGCCAACACCAAAGTTGGGGCATATGTAGAGGTCAAGAACTCCACGGTCGGTGAAGGCTCCAAAGTCCCACATCTTTCATACGTAGGGGATGCCACAATCGGTACCGGCAGCAATATCGGCGCTGCAACCATCTTTGTGAATTATGACGGAGTCGAAAAACACGCGACCACCGTGGGCAACGATGTGCGCATCGGCAGCGACACCATGTTGGTAGCCCCGGTTTCCATCGGAGACGGTGCCTACACAGCAGCCGGCTCGGTTATTACTGAAGACGTGCCAGCCGGCTCGATCGGAGTTGCTAGGGCAAAACAGAGAAATGTCTTAGGGTGGGTACTGCGAAAGCGGTCTGGAACTAAATCGGCTGAGTCGGCTAAAAAAGCTGGCGCTACAGATGGGAATAACCAATGAGCGAACTTCGTCTAAGTTCTGAAAAGCGCCTGCGCATTTTTACAGGTCGTGGTTATCCTGAGTTGGCAGAAGATGTCGCCGCAGAACTCGGAATTCCGATCACACCTACATCTGCATACGACTTTGCCAATGGTGAAATTTTTGTTCGATTCGAAGAATCAGTTCGCGGTAGCGATGCTTTTGTTATTCAAAGCCACGCAGCTCCAGTGAATAAGCAGATCATGGAGCAGTTGATTATGGTCGATGCGCTTAAGCGTGCATCTGCAAAGAGAATTACAGTCGTTGCACCGTTCTACGGTTATGCCCGTCAGGACAAGAAGCATCGCGGACGTGAACCAATCTCAGCTCGCCTCATGGCAGATCTCTTCAAGACCGCGGGTGCTGATCGTTTGATGGTTGTCGATCTTCACACCTCACAGATCCAAGGCTTCTTTGATGGCCCAGTGGATCATCTCTTCGCACTTCCACTTCTCACC
>CAIWXY010000120.1 GCA_903916775.1 uncultured Actinomycetes bacterium | reverse complement strand
TAGCCCACTTCTATTTTGCACGCGGCCACCTTGCTAGAATTTAGCGTGCTCACCCGAAGCTCTACGCGAGTGGAATTCCTTTCAGAATCTTTTCGACAATTTTGTGACATCGCAGATCAGACATTGCCAGTAATTCGCCAGTCGCTGGATGTTGACGCGATACATGACTTCAGAGTCGCTTTGAGGCAATTACGTACCATCATTCGATGTGCAGGCTTTTTGCTAGAGCAGGAATTTGCAGCTCACCTTAAAGCCGAATTGGCGTGGGTCGACAATTCGTTCGCTCGAATGCGCAATTCCCAAGTACGTTTTGCTCGCTTTAAAGCATATCCAGACGAATTGAGAAAAGTTTGCTTGATTGACTTTGAATCGCTCGGGGGAAGCCTGCTCCAAGAGACAATCGAATTCAACGTATTCCTTGGCTCTATGCGATTTAGTCGGATCCTAAACGAGTTGCGCGACGCTGATCTTTCACAATTGATGGCAGAAGATGGCTCGGTCAAAATTCGCAAAGAATCGAGTTCGTGCAACAAGAAGGTCTGGAAATCACTCGTCAAGCGAGTCGAAGTAAACAATCATGCAGAATTGCATCAACTTCGAATAATCGCCAAACGGGTGCACTACTTGTCACTGGCATCAGAACCAATTGTTGGAAAATCCACTTCTAAGCATCGTGAAGCTGCAGTAAAGATTCAAAAGCGGCTTGGTGAATATCAAGATTCAGCAATGATGAGCGAAGCTCTACATTCAGTGGCGGCGCTACGTTACGAGGCACAGTCACAAGTTCAAATCCTGAAAACTTGGGATACATTCATTGCCAAGCGTGAGTGGCGACGATAGTTAATTTACGTGTGTCGTGCTGATTAAGCGGTGACTAGTCTCCTAGACCTTCATAGTTAGCAAAAGCCCATAGGTCAATCTCATCGAGATCAATAATTTTGAGACCGTGAGAGGCGTAAATACCAGCGATCTGGACGCGATGTTCATCAGCGTGATGGATCGCTTGAGCGAGAATAGTTTGGCGAGAACGTCGGATAGTGCGATCATCACGTTGAAACTCTACGAACCCATTAACTTCGTGGGCGGCGGCCCGTAAGCGTGCATCAAATCCAGTGGACAACTCTTTAAGTTGCTTCACCTGTGATGAATTGGTTGGAACTGTTGTCTCCACATCACCTAAGCCATCGAGCAAATCCGCATACCGCGCGGCAGTGAGGTGTTCTAAAATTTCTCCTGCTGTCCAATCATCGTTAGGCGCGCACAGTCGGAGTTGATCATCAGAAAGTTCCGCTAGCCGATCAAATACATAGTTGTTGGCCCAGGCCATATGACGAAACATTCTGTCAACGAGTGGATTCATTTTTCAGTTGCTCCCAGTAATTTAGTGAGGGGGCCATCAGGTCACCAGTCCAGTAGTAGTTTCATTTAGCCATCCCTCATTAGCAATCCCTGCTCTCATTCTAATCGCGAGAGGTGAATTCCCCCTCACAGGTTGCAATTGAGGTTATTCATCTATTATTAACTCTATGAGTGCAAGCACTGATAGCCAATCTCGACCAGAACTAGCCATTAGCGTCAGAGGCGTGACCAAGAGCTACGACGGAAGAGTTGTCGTTAATGGCGTTGACCTGGATGTGGCTCAGGGCGAAATATTCGCTCTGCTTGGGCCTAATGGCGCAGGTAAGACCACTTTCGTTGAAATCCTGGAAGGCTACAGGCGACGTGATTCCGGTGAGGTGAAAGTTCTTGATACCGATCCCGACACCCTCACCCGCACAGACCACATCTGGCGCACCAGAATAGGAATCGTTCTTCAATCCACTGAAGATGGTCAGGATCTCACGGTCAAAGAAACAGTTCATCATTTTGCGCATTACTACCCCAATGCCAAAAATCCAGATGAAGTTATAGAACTAGTTGGGCTTACCGAACAAGCCAACAACCGAGCACGCAATTTGTCTGGTGGTCAACGCCGCAGACTAGACGTTGCACTCGGAATCATCGGCAATCCGGAAATTCTCTTCCTTGACGAGCCGACCACAGGTTTTGATCCGCAAGCTAGACGTTCCTTCTGGGAGCTCATTCGAAATCTGCGCGCAGCAGGCACAACCATCTTGCTCACAACGCACTACCTAGATGAAGCCGAAGCGCTAGCTGATCGAGTTGGTGTGATTGTTGCTGGCTCTATCATTGAAATTGCAACACCTGCCACTCTTGGCGGACGAAATACTGCTCAAGCCGTTATTTCGTGGATTTGGAACGGCGAAGTGAAGGAACTTGCCACAGATAATCCAACATCGGACGTCTTAAAGATTGCCGAGCAATGCGGTGGCGAAATTCCGGAGCTCCGAATTACTCGTCCCTCACTCGAAGATATTTATCTCAAGATGATTTCACAGGAGGAAACTCATGCATAAAGTTGGAGTCATCAGGCTTGGCATCTTGCGAGGCGGCCTGGAATTTAAACAATTCCTTCGCCAAAAAGAAGTGGTCTTCTTTAGTCTGCTCTTCCCCGTTATGTTGCTTTTCATCTTCGGAACAATTTTCTCAAAGAATCTAGCCCCTGGCGTCTCATTTGCACAGTACTTCATCGCAGGCATGATCGCATCAGGTTTGGTTAATACGGGCTTTCAAAATCTTGCCATCTTAATTCCGATGGAACGCGACTTCGGAACACTCAAGCGCTTGCGCGGAACTCCGCTCTCGCCTATCTCTTACTTCATCGGCAAAGCCATTGTTGTTGCACTTTCGCTCGTGCTTCAGGTTATTCTCTTGGTCGCTATCGGCTGGGCATTTTTCCATCTCCACATGCCGCACTCACCTGCGCTTTGGCTTCGCTTCTTTGCGATATTGGTGCTTGGAAGCATCTGCTCTACAGTCCTTGGAATCGCTATTTCAGCGCTACCAAAATCCGGCAGAGGTGCCTCAGCGGTCATCTCTCCGATTGTGATTATTTTGCAGTTCTTTAGCGGTGTCTTCTTTGTTTTCACTCAACTTCCACACTGGATGCAGCAAGTAGCTTCGCTCTTCCCGCTTCGATGGCTGACAGAAGGAATGCGCTCAGTCTTTTTGCCGGATTCATTTAAGAGTCAAGAGCTCACTCATTCTTGGGAAGTTGGCAAAATGTTTGCAGTGCTTGGTGCGTGGGCGATTGCTGGAACAATCCTCGCTGTGCGCAGCTTTAAGTGGTCGGAAGAGTAATTACAAGCGTCGCGCTGCGACGTACTTCTCGCCACCGAACCACGAACTAAAGTCTTCGATTCGAACTCGAGCTCCGCTATGTGGAGCATCAAGCATTTTTCCATTGCCAAAGTAAATTCCAACGTGCGTAATTGGCTGACCAAAAAATACCAAGTCGCCAGGTTTTACTTGGTTAAGTGGAATACGCTTTCCATATCCAGCTTGAGCAGCAGCTGAGTGCGGCAAAGCAATTCCTGCCGAACCAAATGCGCGCATAGTTAATCCAGAACAATCCCAATAAACAAGTCCTGCAGCACCGAACATATAGCGCGAGCCAAGCTGCTTAAGTGCATAACGAAGTGCAACACCCTCTGCACCAGTTACTCCACTTCCCTCTTTTGCCAGTGCCAACGAAGATGCTTGGAACTGGCTATCTTCCGATGCCTGCAAAGCGGCAAGACGTGCTCGCTCGGCCTTGTTGAGACTATTAAGTAATTTCTCTGCCTGTTGAAGCTTTGCCTGGGCGGCAGCTTCTTCTGCGACGTATTTTGCTTTTGCTTTTGCTACTAACGCGACCTGGTCTCCCAGAGTGAGCGCAGTTGCCTTGAGTTGCTGATCGGCTGTTGCATACTGGCGTAGCTCATTTGCGTTGCGACTTTCAACAATATTGAGCGATTCAGCGCTGTTCATATAGAGAGTGGGATCTGATGAAAAGAGCAACGCCATGCTTTGGCTCAGCTCACCAGTCTTGTATTCCTGAGCTGCAATCGCGCCAACTGACGCTTTAAGCGCTTGGATGCTCTTACTTTGAGCCGAATCCTTGCTTTGTACAGATGAGAGCGAGCGTTCAAGATTTTGCAGCTCAACTTCCGACTGCTGTGCAGATTCGGCGATGGCTGATGCCTGGATCTGCAGAGAAGTTACTTGGGCCTGAACAGCTTGGATTGACTGAGCCGCAAATGCAGGAGCAGCGCTGGCGACTAATGCCATGCTGGCGGTGAGAAATATCCACCGCTTCCTTTGTGGCTGACGCATCCCTCAAGTTTAGCGTTCAGGGCACTTTTGGCTCAATTGAGGATTTAGCTCAAATTACGCGTAAATCACGATTGATTCTGAGAGAAAAGGTTAAATCTCCTGATTATGACTGCAGAATAGGTGCAAGTAGTTTGATATCCGAAGGAGCTACTCCACAGCAGCCACCGATGTATTTTGCTCCCAGCGCAATCCACTTCTCAATATCTTCGCGAGAAAAACTTAATTCACTATCGCCTATCCACTGTTTAGTAACCGCATCCCACTGCCTACCTGAGTTGGGATATAAAACGAAAGTTGCAGCAGGTGCGCTCTGCAGAAGTGGGGTGACCAATTCTGGGGCTGTGCAATTAATCCCGACACCTACTGCAAGTGGCTCGCGCATTACCAATGCAGCTGCATCGGCAAATAATTCGCCCGAACATAATTCAGTTTCACTCTTGCATGAAAAAGAAATCCAGAATGGAATTGTGTTGCCCAGCTCATGAAGCAATTCAAGAATCGCGCGCGCTTCCGTAAGTTCGGGAATAGTTTCGATGGCGAGTAAATTGGGAGCACTTTCAATAAGTTTACTCAGGCGATCTCTATGAAACTCTTTGAGCTCTTCTTTGCTAAGACCATAGTTGCCTCGATATTCGGAGCCATCTGCGAGATATGCGCCGTAAGGCCCGATAGATGCTGCGACTTGGACCCCATCGAAACGCGCCAACTCCGTTGAAAGCAAGAGCGCGGCATCTACCTCATCCGTGCTCCAACCAACTGCAAGGCAGCCTGGATAACTCACTTGGTATGAGCTCGTTATCAATACCTTCGCACCAGCATCGGCAAACAACTTATGAGCTGCTCTGATTTGCTCGCTGTGGCTGCGGAGTAATTCACCTGACCAGAGCGAGGTATCGAGCTTATTTCCCAAAACTTCCAAGGCGGTTGAAAGTCCACCATCTATTAGGGTCACCTGCGTGTTCATGTGACTAGCCTAATCCCAGAAAACCTGCACCTGCCCCGAGCAATGGAATAAACTAAAATCGATGAAAACCCTCAGATTCCTAGATCGCACTATTGGCTCGATAGCACCGAGCCTGGTTGGTCTTTATGCTGCGCACATTTTTGTACGCCCGCGTGAGGGAAAGCCGCGGAACATGAACGGTTGGATCAGATTAGAACCGGCCGGATCAGAGCGACATTATGTTGCATGGAGCAAGAACGCTGCAGGGTCTACAAAAAAGGCACTCATCATTCACGGTTGGGAATCTCATGCTGGCCATATGAATGTTCTCTCCGATGCGCTCGTTGCTGCCGGAGTGAGTGTTGTGGCTCTAGACGCACCTGCTCACGGGGATGCTGCTGGCGATTCCACCAACGCTATCCAATTTGCTGCAGCACTACTGCGAGTCTCCAAAGAGCTTGGTCCGTTTGATGCTCTCATCGGTCACTCGATGGGTGGCGGCGCGGCTTTTATTGCAATCTCGGATGGAATGCAGGTTGGCAAAGTTGTCACTATTGGCTCGCCGTATCTCTTTTCAGATGTATTGCACCGCTTTGCTCGCTACATAGAACTTCCACCGAAGGCCGAGAAAGCATTCGTTGATCGTGTGGAAAAGCTCACGGGCCGAAGTTGGGATGAGACTCGAGGCGATGTCGTGGCTCCAAAAGTCCATCAGCCATGTTTAGTTGTTCATGACCGCCAGGATAAAGAGATTCCGTTTAGCGACGCAGAAAATCTTCTCAAAGTTCTGCAGCAAGGCGAGCTATACGCAACTGAAGGGCTTGGCCATCGCAGAATCCTGCACGACCGCACAACGGCCGCCTATATTGCCAAATGGATTACTTCTTAAGTTGCTCTAAGTGCCCGACTCGATGGTTAAGCGTGAGTTGAAGTAGCGCACTCGCAGTTAGTTCCCCGCGCTCAGGATGAAGTCCAGTGCGGTTCCATACTTCATCACTAACGTTCGAGAAGATATCCACGAGCTGCGCGGTCGCTGCCTCTATCGATGCAATTGAGATAGCAACGTTACGTCCAACATATCCAAGGGTTGTAGGAAATGCTTCTTCATCAAATGGGACGATAGCAGGCTTATCTGTTGAGAGAATATTCAAAAAACGGACGAGAAAGTGTGCATCGGAATCAGCCATATGATGGATGACATAAGCCGGAGACCATTCCCCGGGAGCGGGCACATGACTGAGTTGCTCAGGTTTCATCGCTTTTGCATAGGCACAAAACTCTTTGTTGGCAGATACGAATTGCTGCAGAATCTCTTTGCTCATAGCCAGATCGTACTCGAGATACGTTAGAGCGATATGAGGGCAACACCTAGCACTGCGCAGAAAACTCCAAAATATTGAACTTTATGGAGGCGTTCATGCAGGAATTTATAGGCCAATAACACAGTAACTATCGGGAAGAGCGATCCAAGAATCATGGCGACCGAAACCATCCCCTTAGTGGTGGCCACACCCAAGAAATAATTGGCCAGGAAATCAGCGGCGCCAATCACGACCAACGTGGGGAGATCTATTCGCTTAAATCCACCCATTGTTTTATAACGTAGGGCGAGCAATACGCAGACGCTCACTGTGGTCAGACGCATGGTCGTCATAGTCATAATTGGACTCGACTTAGATCCTTCAGCCATAAAGGCCAGCGCTGCACCAAATCCCAGCGCGGCACCCAAACCAAAGGCAAGTGGTTTGAGAGGGACACCTTTGATTACTTCGGGACCAGAAGCACAGAAGGCACCGATAAGGGCGATGACTATTCCGGCGATTTCAATTCCCGCGGGCCGCTCTCCTCGTACGAAGGCGTAGATCAATGGGATCACTGCGCTTAAAGAACTAATTGGAGCAACTACGCCCATGCGACCGGTCGCCAAGCCCGAGTAATAGGAAATCAGTCCCAAGAATCCACATACGCCAGCGAAGACACCTGGTAGGAAATAGT
>CAIWXY010000119.1 GCA_903916775.1 uncultured Actinomycetes bacterium | reverse complement strand
ATGAAAACACAGAAGTGGGTTTCTGTTTGGATTGGTCGCGTTGCGTTCATTATTGGATTTCTCGACATCTTGGCCAACGTCAATTCGCGTTGGCGTATCCGTGTCCATGCACTGAACACAGCCTTCCCGGCATTCGTCACTGGCTCGGCTCTAGCGGCTGCAATCTTTACCGGTCTGCTTCTGATGATCTTGGCGCGTGGTCTGGGACGACGTAAGCGTCGTGCCTGGGTACTCGCAATCGGAATCTTGATTATCAATATTATTACTGACCTATTCCGGGAGCGTCAGCATCCACTTCAAATTGCACTCGGCCTCGCACTTCTAGCAATCTTAATAATTTTCCAGAAATCGTTTTATGCAAAGTCAGATCCAAGTACCCGCTTCCAGCCGCTCATAGGTTTTGGGTTAGCACTCGTTGTTCTCTTTGTTGCCAGCGTTCTGCTCCTTGAATTCCGAGACCAGAGTGAGTTCATTGGTCGCCCATCCCTTGGGAAAATATTCCTTTATGTCATTGAAGGATTCGCGGGAATTACGGGCCCGGTTAAATTCCATTCCGAAAGAACCAGTGATTTACTGAGTTTTACGCTTGGCACATTTGGTTTCTTTATTATTTTGGTCCCAATCTGGTCGTACTTCCGTCGCGTGAAGCCAATTGCGCGAATGTCGGATGAAGATATCGACCAAGTACGTACTCTTATCAAACATGATCTAGATCAAGATTCACTTGGCTATTTCGCCACACGACGCGATAAGAGCGTCATCTGGGCTCCTAATCGCAAGGCTGGAATTGCGTATCGCGTACAAGGTGGAGTGATGCTCGCAAGTGGCGATCCATTTGGTGAGTACAGCTTATGGCCTACTGCAATTGACGCATTTCTTGCAGAGGCAGAACTACACGCATGGACTCCGGCAGTCATGGGATGTAGTGATCATGGCGGCGAGGTGTGGGTAGAGCATGCCGGCATGACCGCGATCGATATTGGTGATGAAGCCATTATTCGAGTCAAAGATTTCACTTTAGAAGGTCGCCCGATGGCGAATGTTCGACAGATGGTCAACAGAATTCGTCGTAAGGGTTACTCATGCCGCACATATAAGTGGTCTGATGTTGATTCAGAAGTGCGGGTTGAACTTCGAAAGCTCGGCCATGAGTGGCGTTATGGAGTAGCTGAGCGCGGATTTTCCATGTCCATGGATCGCTTTGGCGAAGATATTGATCCAGATACATACATCACTATCGCGCGACTTGATGGTGCTATTAAAGGACTTCTTTATTACGTACCATGGACAACAGATGGCTTATCGCTTGATCGCATGCAGCGTGAACGCGGTACCGATGCAGGCGTCAATGAGCTAATGATTGTTGAAACAGTTGAGTGGGCACGTGAACACGGCTTTAATCGGGTCTCACTTAATTTTGCGGCATTTCGCTCACTCTTTGATAGAGCTGACAAAATCAGCGCAGGGCCAATTACGCGCGGAACTCGTAATCTGATCAGATTCTTCTCGAACTTCTTCCAAGTCGAGTCTCTTTATCGCTTCAACGCGAAGTTCCAACCTGACTGGGAGACACGTTACGTTCTCTATCCACGAGCAACTGATCTTCCAAAAGTTGGCTGGGCAGCGCTACGTGCCGAGAAGTTCATCAGCGGCTTTCGTAAAAACTAAAGGCCAGCGCTAGCTGGATTTTCGGAGTTCAACCATAGAAAACCTGTAGGAACAAATGGTTTCCAGACACTTGTGTTGTGCCCGCCTACCGGAATCGGAATATATTTAATAGGTATGTAGCCCTGCGCAGAGTTCAGAAACTGCTTTGCTGATGCGTTGGCGAATTTATCTTTGACACTTGCTATGACCAACATCTTTGTATTGCGCTGACCATTTTTCAGCGCGCTCTCTAGATCATATTTACTAGTGAGGTAATTCTTTTCCCGCTTCGTAATGCCAAGAGAGAATTCGGGTTGGAAATAGCCGGCAAGTGAAACAGCTCCGTAGTACTGGGATTGGTGCAAGATGGCAGCTTCTGCAGCGCACCATCCGCCAGTGGAATATCCGAATGCACCCCAAGGTCGATTATCAATTCCCATAAATTTCTGCATAAAACTCTGCATGTCAGAGGTGATCCATGTTTCGACTTGTGCACCACCATCGAAATTCATGCACTCTGTATCTTGCCCAGGAACGACATTGATTGCAGGAATCACCAAGAGAGTCGGACCTATTTGTCCGGCGTTCTCAAGAGTTTCCATACTTGTTACGCCATCAAGAGTGCCAATCCACGTTTGTGGAACTCCAGGGGTACCCGGGAAGAGTTCATCAACTTGGTATTGAGTTCCGAGTGAGCGAGTTGGTGACTCCAAAAGTTTGGCAAGCTTAGGTGAAGCTACAACGTAAACAACATCCGAAATATTTGATTGTGCACCACGAATTACTTTACGAAAGATTAGCGAGCCGCCAGTTGTCTTAGTAGCTGCGGCTAAATCAGAATTGGAAATAAGTGCGAGGTCTTGTGGACTGAGCGCAATTTTAGCTAGCTGCTGCTTGGCGCCGAGAAGATCTGCCCATGAATCGTAGAAATCACCTGAACGGTTTATCGTTACACCCATCGCTGCCAAGACGAACATTTGAATCGCGATGACCATCGAAAAACGTGCTGTTATATGGTGCCACTTTTTCTGCGCAACCTTGTCCCAGTAATAAACAGTGAGAATCAACCCTGCAAAACTGCATACCCAGAAGATGATCTCGGTTGAGAGTGAAAGTAGTGAAAACATGGTTTACGTAGTCTAGATGGAGCTTCTAATGATGGAAAAGCGAAGTGTGGGTCTACTCGATCTCGCGCTTTGGGTCATCTGAATCATCGTACGGCTCTTGAGGTTGACCAAGTTTCATATACATATAGAGAACAAAGATTGCGAAGAAGGGCCATTCAAATACATAAACCCAGCTCAAATGATTACCGCTGAGTGCGCGATTAAACTCGAAGAGCCCCATGGCGGCACAGAATGGCAAGGCCAGGAGAACCCATTTACGTTTTGGGTCAGCATCTGGTGATGGTTGGTGCGGTACTGGCTGCTCACTCATCGTGCGATCCCATCTCTTGGTTATCCTCTAGTTCCGCTAACGCTTTTTCAGCAGCAAACCAATCTTTGGCTGCAAGGACGATCCATAGCGTATCTATCAGCATGCCCATCGCCCACATAATGGCTCCACCTTGGTGCTGATCCGCTAGCCCCATGCTCATGCTGGTGCGCGTAGGGAGCGAGTGAAGGACGCGATTGCCAGAGTAAAGGAAGAAACCGACCATGGTTTCAGGAAGCATCATCGCGAAGAGCGAGATGACACGGTTTGAGTACGGTATGAAATAAATATGAGGGTTGCCTTCCATCACCGGGTAGTAATAAATGACACCAGCCACAAGGAAAAGCATCAATTCAAGGCAGTGCATATTGGGATTGGTCATTCCCGCATTGGCTAATGGCGAAAAGTGGGTGCCGATTAGGACTGCAAGGAAGATCGTGAAGCCCACAGGAGCCTTAAATAATTGTCCAAATAATCGATTATTGGCGAGCGAGCGCAGGATCCGGGTGAGGGCCGGGTATTTGGAGTGCGCAGCGACCTGAATGGGCGCACCCAGTACTAGCAGCGGCGAGATCAACATCATCAGGCCAATATGTTGAATCATGTGGACCCAGAAGATACGTACTGCCAAATGCGGTACTGGGCCAACCATCAGGACGAAGGTGAGCGTAAGGGCTGAGTAAAAGAGCCCCTGACGAATTTTTGAGACCGCAGTCCGTGCCTGCTTTTCGCTGGAGTACCAATACCCCACGGCGATGATGAGCGAGGCAAAGAGGAGGTCCCAGAGAGGATTGAGTTTCATTCGGGATACCTCGCATCTTTTTTTGTGCACTCAGTAAGTGAGAGCCCTGATTTATAACTTTTTGTTATCAAATCGGCGGGCACCCTCGTAAAGAAAATCAGTGAGAAATTCACAAAGAATTACTCAGAAGATCGTTATCTAAGTGTGTTCCCTAACACTACACAGAAGCGTATCCTGTCGGTGTTAGTTGTTATCTGATTCACAGAAAACTTCTTACCCTCACTCGGATCGCAAGATCCGTCACTAGAAAGACTAGTGAAGATTAGAAAGGATGACTTGTGGCCAGCTCCACACCATCTAAAACTAAGACTGCTGTAGGAGCAGTGATCGCTCTTGTGCTCGGTATAGCCGTAGTTGCAGGAGTTGGATTCACGCTTCACAAAGTCTCAGCGGACCCTCAACCAAAAGAATATGCGACCGTCCACGGCACCATCGTTGGTCCGGATGGAAAAACATATCCGCACGCATTTATCGCCGACGGTGTTTATGCAGATCCAATCAACTCGAAGGCGCATGGAAACTGTGCGACCTGCGATGGTGGACATCCGTCATGGCCTTCGTACGGTCCGTATACACACTTTGTTCTTCCTGCCCACACATACGTGACGATGACACTGACTGTCTACGACTCAGGTGGAAGTCTCAACACCCCATACTTCGGTCATGTAGTTGGAACTGTCGGCGGAACAGCGACTTACGATGGTGTGGCTCAATCTTCACTCGATCCAAATAACGTCGAGCACACATTCACATTGCATGGACTTCCTACAACCACACAAGATCCACTGTATGTCAGCGTCCCGTTGCCACTTAATACGGATAAAGAAATGGCTGCCTACAACAATGATCCAACAAAACTTCCAGTTGGACACAAAGTGACCTTCTCCTTCATCACTGCAGGCGCTGGTAACTACGTATGGAACTGCGAATATCCATGTGGCGATAGCACATACCAAGGTTTTGGAGCTGTTATGGGCCAACTTGGATACATGTCTGGAAAGGTGACCGTAGTCAATGGCTAATCACACCGAAGAATTACTCCCTCCAACACCTGGACAGCGAGTAAGTAAATTCCTCAGTCGTAAAGATGTGCGCCAGACATTTATTCTTGGTGCCTTCTTTACCCTTGTTTTCATTATTCTCGGTGTTTGGATTTATCCACACTGGATGCCAAACGTGCTCTCCAAGGAGATGCAGGCCGATGAAGACATCATGATCTGGTTCACCGTGATCTCCGCTCCAATTGCTGGAGTCATCCTCGCAATTGCAATGGAGTCATTCCTCAATATGCATCGCGGAGATACTCCTCCAGAAGATGGCATTGCAATCCGCACACACACTCCAGTTGTCATCATTTGGAGTTCGGTCTCAGTTCTCTTCATCATCCTTGCCCTTGTCTGGGGAATGGTGTCGATGAATACCGATGCGGTAAAGGCGGCTACCGATGCGCCTAACGCATTGGTAGTTGATGTGACGGGATCGCAATGGGCGTGGTCATTTAATTACCCTGCACAGAACATCACTACCCACACTCTCAATCTGCCAGTTGATCGTCCAGTGACCTTCAACATTATTTCGGCGGATGTGAATCACTCATTCTGGCCAGTACAACTCGGTGTGAAAGTTGATGCCAACCGATTGACGACAACTGTCATCCACACAACTCCAGACAAAATTGGTGTTCTTGATGTGAAGTGCGCAGAACTGTGCGGCCTCTATCACGCCTACATGGAGACAAGTGGTCAAGTTGAATCGACAACCGACTTTAACAACTGGGTCTCATCAATCCAGGCACAAGGAGGAACACAATGACCACTCTTTCACACGCGCCTACATCGACGCGTCCAGTTCCTAACCCAAAGCGGAGTCTGATCACCCGACTCAACATGGGTACCGGAATTATTGTTGGAGCGATCTTCTGTTGGGGTACCTACTACGCCATGCGCGCTGGACGCGACATGACAGACACTCACAACGTCAACAAGGTCCTTCTCTCTTCCATGCTTATGTGGAGCTTCGGATTCCTCGTTGGAATTGGTGCACTTATTGGCCCATTCCGCTGGTTAATCGGTAAAGACCTCACCGCTGAAGAGCAGCTCTACTTGGCTGGCGACGGTCAGGGAATTAAGCGCTACTTCAAGTACTGCACAGACCACAAGGTTGTTGGTATCCAATACCTCGTCGGTGTGATGACAATGCTTGGTGTCGGCGGCACGATGGCCATGATGATTCGTACCAACTTGGCAACTCCGGGTTCACATTTGGTTACACCAAACGTTTACAACTCACTTGTTGGCCTTCATGGAATAACAATGATTATTGCAATGATCATTGTTGCTACCGGTCCTTTCGGTAACTACATCATGCCAATCATGATTGGTGCTCGCGATATGGCGTTCCCTCGCCTCAACGCACTGAGCTGGTGGGTTCTCTTCACAGCGATTCCTGTGCTTTGCAGCGCATGGTTCCTCGGTGGAATTCCAACAGGCTGGACCGCATATGCACCATTGAGCGATCAAGCCGGTCCTGGTATGAACGCTTTCCTCGCAACAATTATTATCTTCGCACTGTCAACAGCTGTTGCAGGTATGAACATCACCACAACAGTTATCGCGATGCGTGCCAAGGGCATGAAGTGGAACCGCGTTCCAATTTTCGTAGTCGGCGCAACCATCTCTGTTGCACTTGCTATCCCAGCATTCCCAACATTTATGTTGGCAATGATTCAAACTGGAATGGACCGCACAATTGCCACAGGCTTCTACGACGCTAACGTCGGAGGAAGTGGATGGCTCTATGCCAACCTCTTCTGGATCATGGGTCACCCTGAGGTGTACGTGATCTTGATTCCTGGTGTTGCAGCTCTTATGGAAATTGCTCCGGTATTTGTCCGTAAGCCGCTCTTCTCATACAACGCTGCGATCGCTGGTTTCGCTGGTATTGCTGGTCTATCAGTACTTGTTTGGGCTCACCACATGTACATGTCAGGCTGGATGCCATCACTCAATGGTCCATTCATGATCACAACCGAGTTCATCTCAGTACCTACTGGTCTGCTCTTCCTGGTACTCGTAGGAACGCTATGGCGCGGTCGACCTTGGATGAAACTTCCAATGCTCTCTGTCTATGCGTTCTTGTGGAACTTCCTTATCGGTGGAGTAACAGGCGTGTACCTTTCAGATGTCCCTGCAGATAACTACTTGCATGGATCTATGTTCGTCACAGCGCACTTCCACTACACACTTATGGGAGCAGCCTTCACTGGTGCAATGGCCGGATTGGTTTACTGGTTCCCTAAGATGACAGGTCGCATGCTCAACGAGCGTGCGGGTTACATCGCATTCTGGTTAATCCAGATTGGATTTAACGTCTTGTTCCTCGGCATGTTTATGGCTGGTGCTCAAGGACAACCTCGTCGCGTAGCTGACTATGCATTCGTCTACGAACATTCCAACATGATTAGCACCGCTGGTGCTTACACCGTCGGAATTGGAATGATCACTCTCCTATGGGCTGTAGTCCATTCATGGCGCAATGGAAAGATTGCTCCTATGAATCCATGGGGAGCAAAGACTCTCGAGTGGACAGTTCCTTATCCAGTTCCTCTAGAGAACTTCGATGTAGAGCCAATCATTACAAGTGATCCATATGGATACGGAAAGGCAGCAAACTAATGTCAACTGACACTGAGTTTCATATCCATCACGATTCAGCAGAGAAGGTTGGACGTCGCGAACGTTTAGGCGTACGACTTCTCATCGTCGCAGATGGATCTTTCGTCTTCGGCATGATCTTCTCGTGGTTCTATCTTCGTAACCTCAACGAGAACAACGCCTGGTTGCCTAAAGGTGTTCACACCTTTACAACAGCTTCGGGATACACGGCGGCTATCGGCCTCATCATTGCGGCCCTGGCTCACCGTGCCGGCGAGATGAATCACGGCTTACGCCGAGTTTCATCAATCGTCGTATTCCTGGCGCTCTTGGTTGGCGCGGTTTATCAGTGGCACCAGATGGCGCATATGCCATTTATTGCCCATGATGACAATGGTCGCCCGTTCTATAACGGCGCATATGCCTCAAACTGGGTTTTGGTAGCCGGAGCGAACATGTTCCACTACCTACTTGGTGCTTTCGTTGCCCTTGGACTCGTAATCCGTGGCTACCGCACCAAGCTCGATCCTGTACTCGAAGAGTGGCGCCAACGTACCGCTGGCTCATGGTTTACCTGGATTGCAATTTCAGGCATTCTCTGCGCGATTGCGGCTTCGTTCAAGTAACTCTCAGGAGCGCATAGCGCTCTCAACGCTCTAAAAAGCCCCGCTGAGTAATCTCAGCGGGGCTTTTGCACGGCTAGCGACTAAACTGTGGAGTAAGTAAGGAACTATTTCCATCCTCTATTTAAAGGAGTTGGCCATGGCTAACAAAGAACAGAAGAGCAACGCGAATACCAAAAAGGAACCAAAGCTTTCCCTTAAAGAAAAGCGTGCTGCTAAGCAAGAGAAGAAAGCAAGCAAGAACTAACTTTTT
>CAIWXY010000118.1 GCA_903916775.1 uncultured Actinomycetes bacterium | reverse complement strand
TAAAGCATTGTTAGATAAATATGGGTCGATCGCTGTGATGCAAGGTCGAGCTCTTCCCGAAGGTTGGCTAGGAAAAAATTTTGCGTGCCATCAACTTAGCCAGAGCAACAACGCAGGTGATAGCGATTACCTGGTCTTCGTTGATGCAGATGTCCGACTAGCACCGCTTGCAGTGAGTAGCGCGGTCGCAAAGATGGAATCCCTTGGGTGGGATTTCATATCTCCCTATCCACAACAGATCGCGGCAAGCTTTATAGAGAAATTAGTACAACCGCTACTTCAGTGGTCATTTATGAGTTCACTCCCGTTGCGGATCGCAGAACGCTTGAGTTTTGAATCGATGGTTGTGGCCAATGGCCAATTCTTTATAGTCAAGCGCTCTGCGTATCAAGCCTCGGGTGGCCACGAAAGCATTAAGGCCCAAGTCCTCGACGATCTGGAACTTGCTAAATCTCTGACGCGATCGGGATATCGTGGTGGCGTCGCAGATGCAAGCCAGATTGCGCGCTGTCACATGTATACAAGCAAAGTTGAACTCTTTGAGGGTTATCGTAAATCTCTCTGGAAAGCCTTTGGAAATCCACTTGCAGGCGCGCTCGTCTCCCTCTTCTTATGTGCAACCGGCGTGCTTCCACTACTCCTTGGGCTATGTATCTCGCCGTTGTATTTCGCGGCTTATGTACTAACGCTTGCAAGTCGCTATGTCAGCGCTCTTCGTACTAAATCTGGTCAAGCAATGGTAGTTCTGCACTGCTTTTCGATTGCGATCTTTATTTATCTCTTAGCTACCTCATGGCAGGGCAGAGCAAGTGGGCAATTAACATGGCGGGGTCGTAAGATCTAACACATGTCTAAGATCATCATTATTGGTGCCGGAATTGGCGGGCTTAGCGCTGGTGCCAGATTGGCCAAGAGCGGACACGAAGTAGAGATTTTCGAGAGCGCACCTCGCACTGGCGGTAAGTGCCAAACCGAGTGGATCGGCGATTACGGATTTGATACTGGTCCATCGCTCTTCACCCTTCCTGCCGTCTACAAAGATCTCTTCTTGAAGACAGGCAAGCGCATCGAAAACGTTCTCACACTCACACCTACCAACCCTTCATTTCGATATAACTTCCCTGATGGCAAGAGCGTAGATTTCGTTAACCTCGATCTTCCCAAGACGTGCGCAGCAATAGATCAAGCGCTTGGCAAGCAAGCAGGAGATGCCTGGCATCGCATTATGCAACGAGCAGAGATCATGTGGGATATCTCCCGCAATACTTTCGTGCAGTCAGAACTTCCCTCAATTCGCTCCCTGATGAAGGAGAAGAACTTCATCCGCAATCTGAGGTTTATGGCGCCGTGGAGTTCGCTGCGGAAAATCGCCCAAGGTTATAGCCAAGATCCACATATTCTCGCCATCGTTGATCGATATGCAACGTATACGGGATCAGATCCTCGTCGCGCTCCGGCCGCACTACTCACAATCCCATTTATCGAAACATCTTTTGGTGCATGGCATATTCAAGGTGGTGTTGGCCAGCTCTCCCGCGCGCTCACAGAGCGTTGTGAATCATTAGGCGTAAAGATTCATCTCAACTCACCTGTGGCAAAGATCCTTGTTGAAAACGAGATCGCAGTGGGAATCCAGGCGGTCGATGGCGCGATACATAAGGCCGACAAGGTTATTGCCAATGCAGACCCCAGCCTTGTTTATGACGAAATGATTGACCACAAAGTGAAGAGCTCGAAAAAAGAGCGTCAGAAGCTTCGCGCTTCCGACAAATCGTTAGCCGGATTTGTCTTGCTGCTTGGCCTTGATAACTCGAAGATCAGTGCATCAGCTCCAGAAATGGCGCACCACAATATTTATTTCACAAGTAATTACGATGCCGAATTTGATCAAATATTTAAACAACAGGTCCCTGTGGGCGACCCGACGATTTATATCTGCAAGCCCGATGATGCCACTATGACCAAACGAACCAACACCGAGAGCTGGTTTGTGCTTATCAACGCTCCTCGGCACGATCCAAAGCACGGATGGGATTGGAATCAGGGGGCAGATAAATATGCTCAGCACATTATTTCAAAGCTCGATTCACTGGGGCTACGGGTCTCGGAGCGTTTGGATCTGATGGAGATTCGTACTCCACTTGATCTTCAGAACTCGAC
>CAIWXY010000117.1 GCA_903916775.1 uncultured Actinomycetes bacterium | reverse complement strand
CGACTATGGATCTCAACACCACAATATTTCTGGGTGAGCTCTCATTGGATGGATCGATTCGAGGCGTCCGAGGAGTGCTCCCGGCTCTGCTAGCTGCAAGTACTAAAGGTATTTCGCGAGCAATAATTCCAGCTAACAATTTTTCGGAGAGTCAGGGAATTGAACAGATGCACTCAATTCCACTCTCAACACTTCGAGAAGTGATGGAGTATCTGACCGATGCCATCATTCCTACGCCACCATTGATTGATATCGAGAGCGCTACTGCATTTGGGTTAGATCTCAACGAAGTAGTAGGCCAACCCAAAGCAAGATTCGCACTTGAGATCGCAGCGATAGGTGCGCATCACCTACTTTTTATCGGACCTCCGGGTACAGGTAAGACGATGCTTGCCGAGCGGATACCTTCGATTCTGCCCCCGCTTACCCCGGAGCAAGCACTTGAGGTGCGAGCTGTTCATTCAGTGGCGGGGTTGCTTGATAATCAGCATGCAAATGAAACGACCCCTCCTTTCATCGCTCCGCATCACACGACTACGGCAGTCACGATGGTCGGTGGTGGAGTTCATATGATTAGACCGGGAGCATGTTCACTCGCGCACGAAGGCGTTTTGTTTATTGACGAAGCACCCGAGTGCAGGACTGGAGTGCTCGATGCGCTTAGACAACCACTAGAGGCTGGTCACGTCACGATTGCGCGCACCGCGGGAACTATTACCTATCCTGCTAAATTCTTACTGGTACTGGCCGCAAATCCATGCCCGTGTGGCAAATACAGTGGACGTGGTCGCTCGTGTACCTGCTCGGCTCTTGCGATTAGGCGATACCTCCAGAAGCTTTCTGGTCCACTTTTAGATCGAATCGACATTCGCGCATTTGTAGAAACTCCGAGCAGAACCGAGATGGCGGGGAGTGAGTTGGGGGAGTCGAGTCAGGTAGTTCGTGATCGCGTAATCACGGCACGTAGCGCTGCTGCTGAGAGATTTAGGGCAGATGAGTGGAGTATTAACTCTCGGATCCCTGCAAGTGCGCTGCGCCATCGATTTCGTGCATCTAAAGAAGGCATGGCATTTTTACATAATGAATTAGAGAGCGAGCGGGTCAGCGCGCGCGGTTTTCACAAAGTGATGAGGCTCGCCTGGTCTGTGGCGGATAGTAAAGGCCACTTGATACCTAGCAAGGATGATGTTGAAGTTGCCTTTGCACTGCGTGAAGGTGCAGCGCTCTTTCAATGAGCCAGAGCCTGGATGAACCAACATTGCACGCATACATAAAACTCATGGGGCTCTTTGAGGGTGGGAGTGTTCATTGGAGTGGTCTTTATCAGGAGCATGGCGCGCCAGCTCTTATTGAGATGATCGAAGGAGGCTCTTTTT
This sequence comes from uncultured Actinomycetes bacterium, assembly GCA_903916775.1. Taxonomy (GTDB): domain Bacteria; phylum Actinomycetota; class Actinomycetes; order Nanopelagicales; family Nanopelagicaceae; genus PALSA-747. The sequence goes on along the minus strand of CAIWXY010000117.1, from coordinate 2,751 downwards.
CTGCATACAAAAAAATTGGCGCTAGGCTGCAAGAGAGCGCGAAGGCTATTGATGCACCAGCTAAAGTCGCAGAAATGCACGCAGTCGGAGCATTTATCGTCACTCGATCAGATGCCGATTGGCCAGTGGCGCTCAATGATCTCGCCGCTGCACCTATCGCGCTCATGGGACGCGGTCGGCGCGAGATTCTTTCGACGCTAGGTCAGTCTCTCTCCATTGTTGGAACTCGAAACCCCACGGCATATGGAGTTCGAGTTGCAGGCGACTTTGCAGCTGGAGCGGTCGACCGAGAATGGTCGGTAGTTAGTGGTGGTGCTTTTGGAATTGATACGGCCGCGCATAAAGGCGCACTCGTTGCCGAAGGCTCAACTATTGCAATTTTGGGATCTGGTGTTGCTGCAACTTTTCCGGCAACAAATGCCAGACTCTTTCAAGAGATTTCTGAGGTGGGTCTCTTGCTCTCAGAAGTGCTGCCAGCTGTGCATGCAATACCGGCACGTTTTCTGATACGAAATAGATTAATTGCAGCCATCTCGCGAGCTACAGTTGTTGTCGAGGCGGCGTTTAGAAGCGGATCTCTGCGAACTGCTCGAGACGCGGCAGAGATCTTCAGGCCAGTCTTGGCAGTTCCTGGTCCGATCACTTCTCCTAGCAGTGATGGTTGCCATCGATTGATCGCTGAGCGCAGCGCGGAGCTGGTCACATCGATTGCAGATCTGATGGAATTGGTAGGACCGCTGGCCCAACTCTGAGAGAATGAGCCCATGAGTGATAAGAGCGTTCAAGAGCACCGCGCCGGATTTGTGGCGGTTATTGGTCGCCCAAATGTTGGCAAATCAACCTTAGTCAACGCCCTTGTTGGCAAGAAGATTGTTATTACCTCTCACCATCCAAACACCACACGCAATCCCATTCGCGGAATCATCTCGAAGCCTGATTTCCAGATGATCTTGGTGGATACCCCAGGTATTCATAAACCTAAAACTCTTTTGGGAACTCGCCTTAACACCATGGTCACTCAGAACCTGGAGTCTGTCGATGCAGCGCTTTTATGTCTGCCGGCCGATGAAGCTATTGGCGCGGGCGATGAGTACATCGTCAAGCAACTTGGCCATATTCGTCATCTCTATATTGCCGTAACTAAAGTCGATACCGCTAAAAACGATTCTCTTATCGGCAAACTTGCCGAAGTTGCTGACTTTGTGGCGCGAACAGGTATTACAGTGGATGAAATTGTTCCTATTTCTGCAAAAAATCTCGAGCAGACCGATCTCCTGATGGATCTCCTCGTGAAGTGCTTGCCTGCGTCACCTTCGCTCTACCCTGAAGATATCGATACAGATCAAGCATCTGAACTACACATCACCGAACTTATTCGCGAGGCAGCGATTCAAGATCTCTTCGAAGAGCTACCTCACTCAGTTGTTGTAACAATCGATGAGATGAGCAAACGAGAAGGTAAAAACTTTTACGATATTCATGCGACTTTGCATGTTGAGCGCGATTCACAAAAAGGAATTTTGATCGGGCCGCAGGGTGCTCGTCTCAAAGATATCGGGATGCGCGCTCGTGCCGGAATAGAAACATTCCTTGACGCAAAGGTCTATCTAGGAATTCACATCAAGGTCTCTAAAGAGTGGCAACGCGATCCTAAAGCACTTGCGCGTTTAGGTTTCTCTGAGCGCAACTAAGCGCTAGACGAAAGTCTCTAAGATTTGGTCGTTGTTTTGCGACTAGCAAAATAAGAACCAATAAGCACAAGCGGAAGCCCTACAACGATTCCAATAGTGATTGGCTCGTGCAAAAAGATTATTCCCAGCACGACAGCGATCGCAGTATTTGGATATGTCACGAGCGAAGCACGAGCTGGTCCGAAATCGGCAATAACTGTGAAGTAGAGTGCAAAAGCTAGCGCAGTAGGGAAAATTCCAAGCGCCACAACTGCTTCAATTGCATGGTTAGAGGGCCTGTGAACAGGAAAATCTTTAATCGCTATTGGTAGATAAAGAATCCCGGTGATCACCATGGCTATCGCATTAATTGATGCGCCATCAAGCCCAGGTGCTTTACGGCTCATGATTGTCGGCGCGGTCACATATCCAACGGTTGCAATAAGAATCATCGCGATCGCGCCGATATTTTGATGGCCTCGAATACTCTCAAGCCCAACAACTAATGCGACTCCGATGAAACCAACGATTAATCCTGCTAACCGCGTGGAGTGCCAGACTGTTTTGTCGCCAAGAAAAGACATGATGATTGTCGCCCAGAATGGAGCAGTAGCCACGAGTAAGCCTGCAAGCCCCGATGGAATCTTTGTTTCGGCAGTACTAATCAAGAGCCAAGGTCCACATATTTCGAGCACGGCGTAGAGCAGGATCCACTTGAAGTGCTTAAGCGCTGGGCGGAGGGTGCCTTTGCGAATTGAGTAGGGGATCAGAATCATCGATCCGATCACAACTCGGGCAAAAACCAGGAATGCAGGTGTAAACGCATGAGGCGCGACTGCTACTTTGATGAAGAGGTAGGGAAGCCCCCAAAGTACGCCAACGAGGCAGTAGTTAAACCAGCTGCGCCGGCTCATAAGGTGGGTTCTTGGCGTAGGTCGCTAGCAGGGCACATAGGAGAAGGGTAGACTGCGCCAGTCATCGTTGACCACACACATACTTGATATTTGAGATATTCAGGAGCACACATGCGTTTTGGAGTACTAACAGGTGGCGGAGATTGCCCAGGTCTAAATGGAGTTAT
>CAIWXY010000116.1 GCA_903916775.1 uncultured Actinomycetes bacterium | reverse complement strand
GTGGCAAGTAAGCGCAGTGCTTGGCCCTTCGATAGCCGGAATCATTATCGCTACAGCCGGTGTCAAGACGGCTTACATCATTGATGTTCTCACCTACATGGCGTCAGTCGCCCTTATACTGCGCATTCATGCGATTCCGCCACTTGCCGATGGCACATCAAAATCAATTAGCAGCATGTTTAGCGGACTGCGATACGCGGCCTCTCGCAAAGACCTGCTTGGCACCTACATCGTGGACCTCTGTGCCATGTTTTTTGCGATACCAAATGCCCTCTTCCCGTTTTGGGCCGATCAAATACATTCTCGCTGGGCTCTCGGTCTTTTCTACACTGCCGGAACTGTTGGCTCGCTCATCGTGACTGCCACTAGTGGATGGTTGAAAACTTTCACCAAAAATGGTTGGGCAATTACTCTGGCAGCTACTGGTTGGGGCATCTGTATCGCGCTTTCAGCGACAACCAATCGTCTCTGGATAATTCTTCTATTCCTTGGCTTAGCTGGTGCTTCCGACCAGGTAAGCGCGCTCTGTCGCAGCAATCTTTGGAATCAATCGATTCCCGATGAATATCGCGGCCGTTTAGCTGGTTTAGAGCTGCTTTCGTACTCAGTAGGACCACTTGGAGGGCAGTTACGCGCCGGTACATTCGCCGCGCTGACTACTTTGCGTACTTCTGTCATTAGCGGCGGCCTTTTATGCATTGGTGGCGTCACATTTGCAGCCGCGAAGTTGCCACAATTTAGACAATACGATTCCGCCACCAATGAATTTGCGATTGCACAAAGAAATAAAAAGATTGCAGAGAATTAATTTTTCTGATTAATGTCTAAACAGCACAATTTTTTAAAAAAATAATGGTGCGACACGCTGTCAAGTTTTGACACAAAATAGTGGAATCTTTTCCAAATTACTGTCACGATTCTCCTTGAACAGGTTCGGTGACGGATCGAACCATTCTGATAGGAGACTCACATGGCTGCAGCTAAGAAAACTGCTCCAAAGCGTCGCAAGAAGGCAGCTGCTAAGGCAGCTCCAGCTCCAAAGCGTCGTAAGAAGGCTGCTGCAAAGGCAGCTGCACCAGTAGCAAAGAAGGCAGCTCCAAAGCGCCGTAAGAAGGCAGCTGCTAAGAAGGCAGCTCCAGCTAAGAAGGTTGCTGCAAAGAAGACAGCTAAGAAGGCTGTTGCGAAGAAGTCTGCTCCAAAGCGCGCTAAGAAGGCTGCTGCGAAGAAGGCTGCTCCAGCTAAGAAGGCCGCTCCAAAGCGCGCTAAGAAGGCTGCCGCAAAGAAGACAGTTGCTAAGAAGACAACCAAGAAGGTTGTTAAGAAGACAGCTGCTAAGAAGCCTGCTGCAAAGAAGGCTCCAGCACGTCGTAAGAAGGCTGCTGCAAAGAAGTAAATCCCCATTGGAAAAGCCCGCCATGAAAATGGCGGGCTTTTTTATTTGTACGGAATGACTCTTAAATTAATCGCACTCTTTACTAAATTGCTTGCGAAGTTCTGTGCTTACTTTTTCAAATATTCGAGCCAGATCTTCCTGGTCTTTAGCGCTCAACTGATCGAGAAACCTTATCCGGATACTTTCGACATGATCGGGCGCAGCCTTAACAATCGCTTTCCAGCCCTTGTCGGTCATTACAGCAAACGAGCCACGCTTATCTTCTTCGCAGACTTTTCGGCTTACCCAACCAGCTTTCTCCATCGCCTTAATGCGATGAGAAAGGCGCGATTTTGAGATGAGGGCAGATTCGGCAAGTTCGCTCATCCGAATCTGTCGATCTGGCGCCTCTGAAAGAAGCACCAATATTTCATAGTCAGAGAGTGAGAGATCGTGAGGAGTTAGATCCGTCTCCATGGCATCCCAAATTCGGCGAGAGGTCTGGATATAGGCACGCCAAGCTTTAAGTTCTTTTGGACCAAGCCACCTTGGTTCATTTTTCTTGGTCGACATAAGACAAGGGTACGCCCAATCCACACTAGTTGAAAGTTGAATTAGTGCCCCAAAGGGCACGCTCTCCCAGCACAGGTGTCAGAGCGATGTATTAAGGTGCGGACTATGACGCAATCAAGTAACTCTGCCGCAGCTAAAAGTGGAATCTTTCTCGACTACATAAAGTCCGACATTAGGCCACAAGACGATCTCTTTCGATACGTCAATGGGGTCTGGCTAGATACCAAGGAAATTCCAGCCGATCGTGCCGCCGATGGCCACTTCAACCGACTTCGTGAAGAAGCCCAGGAGCAAGTGAAGACAATTATTGAAGATCTCTCCAAAACCCCAGCGACTCCAGGAAGTAACGCCCAAAAGATCGGCGACCTCTATCGCTCATTTATGGATGAGGAGCGAATTGAAGCTCTGGGTGTAACTCCAATTCAGGCAGATATCGATCGCACGCTGGCAGTTTCCAGTGCTGCTGACTTGCTCGCGGCTATGGGTGACCTAGAGTCACGTGGCAGTGGCGGACTTTTTTATACCTATATCTCAACCGATGCGCACGCCTCCGATACCAACATTACATATATGGGTCAGAGCGGCTTGAGTCTTCCGGATGAGGCCTACTACCGTGAAGAGGAATATGCACCAATCAGGACTGCCTTCCTTGGACATGTAGAGAAGATGTTTGAGCTCGCTCAGATTGCAGGCGCCAAAGATCATGCAAAGCGCGTGCTGGCACTAGAAACCCAGATTGCAAGCCATCATTGGGATCAAGTAAAAGATCGCGACGCCGAACTGACATATAACAAATACTCCTTTGCAGAGCTAGAAACACTTGCCCCTGACTTTGATTGGAAACTCTGGATGGCAGCTAGCAAGATGCCAGCACATGTCTTGGCGGATGTGGTCGTCGCAGAGCCTTCTTATTTCCAAGGAATCAGCGCGATGCTCTCAGAGTTCGATAGCTCCTCATGGGCTTCATGGCTCACCTGGCATGTGATTTCAGGTAGCGCTTCTTATTTGAGCCGTGATTTTGTCAATCAAAATTTTGCTTTCTACGGAACGATTCTTTCTGGCATTCCACAACTACGCGAGCGCTGGAAACGTGGCGTGGGCTTGGTTGAAGGTGCCATGGGCGAAGCGATCGGTCAGATCTACGTCGAGCGCCATTTCCCCGAAGCTGCCAAGGCGCGCATGAAAGAACTCGTAGCCAATCTCATTGAAGCGTACCGAGTAGATATTGCAGCGCTCGATTGGATGAGCGAGGAGACCAAAGCCAAGGCTTTTATCAAACTCGACAAATTCACTCCGAAGATTGGATACCCGGATAAGTGGCGCGACTACTCCTCGCTCACCATCGTTCCCGATGACCTCATTGCAAATTTGGCCGCAATCTCGCAATTCGGCCAAGAGTATGAGTTCGCCAAAATTGGAGCACCGGTCGATCGCCTCGAGTGGCACATGACACCCCAGACAGTTAACGCCTATTACAACCCGGGCATGAACGAGATCGTCTTCCCGGCAGCGATTTTGCAGCCACCCTTCTTTGATCTAGAGGCAGATGACGCCGTCAATTACGGTGCAATTGGCGCAGTCATCGGCCACGAAATTGGTCACGGCTTTGATGACCAAGGCTCTAAATACGACGGCGACGGAAATTTGGAGAACTGGTGGACCCAAAGCGATCGCGACGAATTCGAAAAGCGCACCAAAAATCTCATTGACCAATATGACGCACTGCATCCAACGAATGCCCCCGACGTTCACGTAAATGGCGCTTTAACGATCGGTGAGAACATTGGAGACCTCGGAGGCCTCACAATCGCTTACAAGGCCTATCAAATAGCGTTAAACGGCCGTACAGCGCCTGTATTAGATGGTTTTACGGGCTACCAGCGGTTATTTATCGGTTATGCCCAGACATGGTGCGGAAAACAACGTCCAGAAGAGATCAGACGCCGTGTTTCTAGCGATCCGCACTCCCCTGATGAGTTCCGTTGCAATCAAATCGTCAAAAACTTTGATCCGTTTTATGAAGCTTTTGATGTCAAAGAGGGCGACGCACTTTTCATGCCGCCATCACAGCGAGTTCGAATCTGGTAACTCACACAACGAGCAAGTAGTCCCGAAAGGGGCTACTTGCTAGCCAAGCGAGCTTCACGACGAGCTTTTTGCTCCTGTGGATTTGGCACTGGAACCGCTGAGAGCAGTCGTTGCGTGTATGGATCTTGAGGATTCTTCAAGATCGCATCGCGTGAACCAACCTCCACCAAATTGCCATTTTGCATAACCGCAATGCGGTGGCACAAAATGTCCACAACGGCCAAGTCATGGCTGATGAAAAGACATGCGAATTTAAGTTCTGCCTGAAGCTCTTGCAGAAGCTCTAGGAAACGGGCTTGAACCGAGACATCCAGGGCCGAAGTAGGTTCATCGGCGATCAAAATATCTGGTGCGAGCGCAAGTGCGCGAGCAATACCTACGCGTTGACGTTGACCGCCCGATAGTTCATGCG
>CAIWXY010000115.1 GCA_903916775.1 uncultured Actinomycetes bacterium | reverse complement strand
GCCGCCTGCTAAAAGTCGCACGCGCTCTCGAATCGTGTCCGCTGCCTTGATGGCTAATTGCTGGGAGATGATGGAAGTGACCAGGGTGTCATAGTGAGTTCGAGTTGGACGCTTGGCATTTATGGTGCATAGCCCAGAGCTTTTAATAATTGGGGCGAAAGCCGGATCGACTTTGGCAATTTTGCGAACGAGCTTGTGCATCTCTTCGCTCGAAGTAAGGGCCATAGTGCTTAATCTATCCGTATCCACCCATGCATGCGCATAAGCACCCGCACCCAGGATTTGAGTAGTTTTCAAGAAGTTCTGTGAGATTTCAATAGGATACGGGCAATGATTATCAATACGACTAGCACCCTGGCCTGGGCTATCACCTTAGGCGCTTTGGGATTAGTCCTGCTCCTTGATTTTTTGATGGCATTTAGAAATCGCCATAAGACCACGAGTCTGCGTTCGGTTGCTCTCTGGACTGCGTTTTATATTTTTTCAGCGATTGCGTTTGGAACATCGCTCGGCTTTTGGTCCACCTCCCGCGCACGAACAGAATTCTTCGCGGGCTGGCTCACCGAGTACTCACTTTCGTTCGATAACCTCTTTGTCTTGATTTTGATTATGTCGAGTTTGAAAGTCGCTAAAGAGCGAGAAGAGATAGTTCTATTCGCCGGGATTATTTCGTCTCTTCTACTTCGCGGAATTTTTATAGCAGGGGGAGCGGCCCTCATCAACCGTTTTGAATGGATTTTCTATATCTTCGGTGGATTCCTAATTTACACAGCTGTAAAACTATTTCGCGAGAGCGAAGATGAAGAGTGGCACGAAGGACGAGCTCTACGATTTATGCGTAAGAGAGGCTTATCAATCTCGGTAATCGCACTGACCGCAGTTGCGATGACCAATCTGATCTTTGCCTTTGATTCAATCCCGGCAATTTTCGGACTCACTCGAAATCCATTCGTTATCGTGACCGCAACCATTTTTGCGTCGATGGGTCTTCGTCAGCTTTACTTCCTTATCGGAGACTTGATGAGTAAGTTGATTTATCTGAGCGAAGGGTTGGCCGTCGTCCTGGGCTTTATTGGTCTCAAATTAGTCTTTGAAGCTGCGATTGGCGAGGGACATAGTTCGGTCTGGGGGATTGCGATCCCAAATATTTCACTCGGAGTCAGCCTTGGCTTTGTTATCGCTGTGCTTATCATTACGACCGCATTGAGTCTCTTTAAGAGTCGAAAAAAGGCCTAACTACGAAGACGCATGCTTGAGAAGGGTCACGCGCTCAGTAAGAAGGTCTAGGTGAACTCAAGCTTGCTCAAGCGAACTCAAGCTTGCTCACGCCGATTTGCTAGGCTCGTCCCATGTCTACAGATCAGCCAGCTAACGCCGAGCGGGATTACCTCTCCAGTTTCACTGCACATACGCGGGTCGTGGCTGCTGGCCGCCCAGCTCGAGAGAGCGATGCCGGCGTTAATCCGTCGATAGATCTCAATTCAACATTTATTGCACCTGGCTCTGTCGGTTATGGCCGTTATGGAAATCAAACCTGGAGCGCGCTAGAAAGCGCCATCGAATCACTTGAGGGTGGCAAAACGTTGGTCTTCGCTTCTGGAATGGCGGCAATCTCAGCCGTTCTGTCGATTCTTCCTAAAGGCGCAGTCATCGTTGCTTCACGCAATGGTTACACCGGCACAATGACGCTGCTCAAGCGCGCTCAAGAATCAGGTCATGCCGAAGTTCGCTATGTTGATATTGCTAATACACAAGAGGTGCTCGCAGAGATTAAGGGAGCGATGCTCCTATGGATCGAATCTCCAACTAATCCAGCGCTTGAAGTTGCCGATCTCCCAACAATTATCGCGGCTGCAAAGTCAATCAATGTTGGAGTAGCGGTCGATAACACTTTTGCAACACCACTGGTCCAAACGCCTTTGGCGATGGGAGCCGATGTGGTCATCCACTCACTCACTAAATATATTTCTGGTCATAGTGACGTCATTCTTGGATCAATCTCCACAAACGACGATGCACTCTTGAATCGTCTCAATGATGCTCGAAAGATGGCTGGAGCAATTCCAGGTCCCTTTGAAGTCTGGATTGCACTTCGCGGCCTTCGTACTTTGGCGCTTCGCATGGATAGAGCTCAAAGTAATGCTCTCGAGTTAGCCATCAGACTTTCCAGCCATCCTGCAGTGGAGAAAGTGCGCTACCCAGGGCTGGCAACTGATCCGCACCATGCAATGGCTAAGAGTTTCATGAAGGGTTTTGGCGCGGTAGTTTCATTTGATGTAAAGGGCGGGGCGCAGGCGGCAGACCTGGCCTGCGAGAGCTCTGAGCTCGTAGCTTTTGCGACCTCCCTCGGCGGGGTCGAATCATTATGGGAGCGCCGCCATCGCTGGAGCGCAGAAAGCCCAACCATCCCGACCAACCTCATTCGGCTATCGGTCGGAATCGAGGATGTTGATGACCTTTGGCGCGATATTGATGCCGCTTTGACCAAGTCTCAGACTTTTCAGAAGTAGCTTCCAGCCAGTAACCAGCCAACAGGGGTACATTTATCCCATGTTCAAAGCCATCAAGCGAGTGCTCGCTCTCTTTGCATTTCTGCTGGTTATCGCAGGGGCGCTTAAGTCCCTCTTCTCATGGGTGGCTAATTCTTCGAATGATAATCACGAAGTTTTCAGCGACGAAGATGAGCGCGAACCACAGTTCTAAATGACGCAGACTTCAGGCTCTTACATCCCAGGCACCTGCAATATTGGGCCTAAAGAGATCGCACGCCGCAAGCAAGCTGCTTACTTAGGTTTATTTCTCACTCTCATCACCGCTGTCGCACTATTGGTTTCTCACTCCTCGCACCTTGCGCGTACTCTCCTCATCCTTCCGGCGATGGTTTTTGCTGTTGGCTTAGTTCAAAGTTCGAAGAAATTCTGCTTGGCATTCGGTTTGGCGGGACTTTTTAATTTCGGAGACTTGGGTTCGCTCGACAAGGTATCAGTGAAAGCTGACCGCCGAGCTGATCGCAAGACAGCACTCGGAATCCTTGCGCAGAGTTTTGTTCTTGCATTTCTCATTACCTCAATAGTTGTCTTACTTCCATAGTCTTCCCATTAGAATTCAACGATGAGTACTGCTCCAAAAACTCTCCACATTGTTCTTAATGGTGTCCACGAAGACTCACGCGTTCTTAAATGTGCCTGGTCTTTAGGCAATGCAGGGTGGGATGTCATCGTTGCGGGCTCATCACCAAGTGGAGAACCTGATCATCTGGAAATCGGATATGCCCGGATTCAACGCTTACCGCTCAAGATCGTTATTAGTAAATCGCAAGTACCTGCAATCTTTCGTCCATTTATTCGTGGCGAACGTACGCGTTGGTTTATCGAAGGATCACTTCGCCACCTACGCCGCTACCGCAGAAAACTCTTTGAAGCGCTAGGTATCAAACGGGAGGTCGTCGTCCCTAACCTTGGTCGCGCCGTAAAGGCAATTACGCCAGTAGCAATGGAGTTTGAGCCTGCGATCATCCATGCGCATGACTACACAGCACTACCTATTGCTGGAGCTGTCGTTGAGGCACTTCGAGAAGCTGGCAAAAAGGTCGAATTAATTTACGATGCCCACGAATATGTCCCTGGCGTCGCTCACCTCACCAAACCAATGGCTAATTTGTATACCAAGATTGAGCGCAAATATTCATCTACTGCAGCCGCAGTCCTCTCGGTCAGTGAGCCGATGAATGATCTCTTGATGGATCAACTTCAGATCAGTGTGCGGCCAACGATTGTTGCCAATGATCCGTTAGTTGAAGGCCAAGAAGTCTCTCATCGCAAACTTCGCCAAGATTGCGGAATTGACGATGGTGTCGCCTTGATGGTGTATTCCGGCGCAGTTGCTCCACAGCGCGGAGTGCAAACTGCGGTCGTAGCGCTACGCCAGCTACCGGGTGTCCATCTCGCGTTGATTGCTAACCCTGCTAATAAGTCCGTGCAAGACCTTGTGGCAAGTGCGCCTGATCTTGTCGATCGTTTTCACGTTTTGCCTTACGTCCCAAATTCAGAGTTAGTCTCTTATCTATCTCAGGCCGACATCGGACTTATACCTATCTTGCATCGCCTCAATCACGAGATATCTCTCATCACCAAATTCGGTGAATACATGCAAGCGCGTTTGCCAATTCTTGTCAGTGATGTAAAGACAATGTCAGCTGAGGTGCGAAAGCTTGGGAACGGTGAAGTACATATCGCAGATGATGTGGCTGACTTTGTTCGCGCAGCTCAATTGATTTTGGCGAATCCTGCTAAATATCGCGCGGCCTACACACCAGCTGTATTGGCGGAACATACCTGGGAAGGCCAGGCAGAAATCTTGGTTGATTTGTACAACTCAATCGCTGGGGTCAAGCCAAGCGCTCGACCATATAAGCCATTTCTGGTTGAAGAAAAAGCTTAAGCGCCACGAGTAAAATAAAGCACCAGCCTTACATATAAATGCTAGCAGCAAAATAAAGCACCAGCCTTACATATAAGCGCTAGCAGCAGTATTAAGCCCAGTGGCACACACAAGCCTTGGCAATAGAGTTATGCGCCAGCTCCGATAACGCGGAAGACAACACCGGGAAAGTTTTCAGGGTTCATGGTGCGTCTTCCATCAACAATGGCCTTAGCGCCAGGGAAGCAATCCTTCTTGCGATCCTTGTACTCCTTGTGATCTGCCTGCAGAATCACCGCATCACACTCTTCACCTAAATGAAATGGTGTAAATCCAAGAGCCACGATCTCTTCATCGGTGTACATCGGATCGTGAACAAGAACTGTGGCCCCACGAGACTTAAGAGCCGTAACAGTTCCAAAAACTCCAGAGAAGGCTGATTCCTTAACGCCACCTCGATAAGAGATTCCGAGCACAACAACTTTCTTGCCCTCAAGGTCTCCGGCGCCTGCAGACTTCATGGCTTCAGCAAGCAAGGTAACAGCATGAGCAGGCATCGCCGCATTTGCCTCACGGGCTGAACGAACAACCGTAGCTTCTGGATCGTTCCACAGGTAGAAGCGAGGATAGATCGGAATGCAGTGGCCGCCGACCGCAATGCCAGGTTGGTGGATGTGGCTGTAAGGCTGTGAATTGGAAGCTGCAATCACCTTTGCAATATCAATGTTTGCACCTTCAGCAAAAATTGCGAACTGATTTGCTAGCGCAATATTTACATCGCGATACGTGGTCTCAGCCAACTTCGCCATTTCACTTGCTTCAGAAGTGCCAAGATCCCAGACGCCATTCTTAGTTGTGAGATCTGGACGATCATCGAAATCAAGAACTTTTTCGTAGAAAGCAACTCCGGCTGCGGTGCTCTGCGCGTTTATTCCGCCGACAAGCTTTGGATACTTGCGTAGATCCGCAAAGACGCGTCCGGTCAGTACTCGCTCGGGAGAGAAGACAAGATCAAAGTCCACGCCAGCTTTGAGTCCAGAACCTGCCTCTAGGGCTGGAGCGAAACGGTTGCGAGTAGTTCCGACAGGGAGGGTAGTTTCGTAAGAAACAAGAGTGCCTGGCTTTAATCCAGCAGCGATCTTCTCGGTAGCTGCATCCATCCAGCCAAAGTCAGGAATACCTTCTTCGTTAACAAAAAGAGGAACGACGATAACTACGGCATCAGCTTGGCGTACCGCTGTTGTTGTATCGGTCGTTGCTACAAGATGACCAGAATTGACTACCTCTTTCAGGAAATCATCGAGGAACGCTTCGCCAGGAAATGGCTCGGTGCCCGCATTGATGAGATCGACAGTCTTTTGATTGACGTCACAACCGATGACGTGGTGCCCCTTCTTGGCGAACTGCACAGCCAGTGGCAGCCCAATTTTTCCAAGAGCAACGACAGCAATATTCACGATTAACGTCCCTTCGCAATTGTGATCGCTTGGCCAGAGTTGGCGCTATCGATCATCGCTGTAGCAACTCGAACAGTTGCCAAACCTTGTTCCATTGTGACAATTCGTTCTTTGGCACCGTCAAGGCCTAGTACGGCATCGCGGAAAGCTTCGTGCTCGGTTTTAAGTGGTTCTGGTTTTGCAAATGCGTAGCGAATGACATCTCCTTCAGAGACTCCACGGAATGAGGCGACCGCATCCCATTGCGTATCAACTGAAGCATTTGCATAGAAAGTGAGATCTGCTGTGAGTGTGTCTGCAACGAGTGTGCCGCGCTCTCCGGTGACAACGGTGAGGCGTTCTTTAAACGGTGTCAGCCAATTAACTAAGTGGTTGGTGATAATTCCATTCTCTAGCTCACCAACAGCGGCAACCATATCTTCGTGATCGCGACCAGATTTGTGGGCAGTTTTTGCGCTAACACTCACAAAAGGAGAGCGAGCTACCCAAGCGGTGAGATCGATATCGTGAGTAGCTAAATCTTTGATCACTCCGACATCTGCGATTCGGGCAGGGAATGGACCTTGGCGACGAGTTGCAATTTGATAGACGCTACCGAGCTCGCCAGCATCGAGTCGAGCTCGAAGTTGCTGAAGTGCGGGGTTATAGCGCTCGATATGTCCGACGGCGCCGACAAGACCCTTGGCAGCAAATGCATCGGTGATGCGTTCGGCAGCAGGGGTATCGACAGCGAGCGGCTTTTCGATAAGAGCATGAACTCCGGCATCAGCTAGTGCGAGTGCGAGATCTTCATGAAATTGAGTAGGAGCTGCAACCATCGCGTAATCAATTCCGAGGGCAATGAGCTCCTCTACGGTTTTCACCCAAGGACGATTACCTGCGACATTGTGTGGATCACCCATCGGATCACAGACGCCAACGAGCTCTACACCTTCGAGTGAGCTAAGGACGCGAGCATGGTGACGACCCATCATGCCAAGACCTACAAGGCCTGCGCGCAATTTCTTCTGTTCGCTCATCGAGTGTTCTCCATAATGGTGTGTGAAAAGTTATTACGCCTTCGCAACAACGTCGTTAACAACGCTGACTACTTGCTCAAGTTCTGCTTGAGTCAATGAAGGATGAACCGGAATAGAGATAACTTCCTGAACAACCATTTCGGTCATAGGAAGATCAAGCTTCTGATTAAACGATGGTAGACGATGGATTGGAGTTGGATAGTAAACGTCACAACCAACGCCGCCTTCTTTAATTGCTGCGATCATCGCATCGCGGCTGGCACCTGTTGCTCCAGGAATGCGAATTGTGTACTGGTGGTAGGAGTGCTCAGAACCAGGGCGTACGTATGGAGTGATGACACCCTTTAGATTGGCATCTAGGTATGCAGCATTTTCACGACGCTTTTGTGTCCAGGCCTCAACCTTGGTCACTTGAACTCGTCCAATTGCAGCATGAATATCGGTCATGCGGTTGTTAAATCCGACAATCTCGTTTTGATAACGAATAACTCCACCTTGGTTGCGGAGCATGCGGGCGAGATGATCGACATGATCATCATCAGTCACAATCATTCCGCCTTCACCCGACGTCATATTCTTTGTTGGGTAGAAGGAGAAGGATGCGACCTTGCCCCATTCACCCGAGCGACGTCCGTTAAGTGAAGCAAGGTGTGCTTGCGCAGAGTCTTCGTAAATTGTGATCCCGTGCTTCTTGCCGATAGCCTCGAAAACATCCATATCCGCCATGTGACCATAGAGATGGACAGGCATAATTCCCTTGGTCTTCTCTGTGATCAGAGTTTCGACATGAGCGGGATCCATATTAAAAGTCTTAGGGTCGATATCAGCAAAGACTGGTACGCCACCTGCGAGCGCAACCGAGTTGGCGGTTGCTGCAAATGAAAAGGAAGGAACGATTACTTCATCGCCAGCTTTTAGGCCGGCAGCCAAGAATCCGAGGTGAAGCGCAGAGGTTCCAGAGTTAACAGCGATGCAGTGGCGACCGCCGACAAATGCGGAGAACTCTTCTTCAAAGGCCTTAACTTCTGGACCTTGAGCCATCATTCCTGTGCGAAGTACGCGATCAACTGCCTCGCGCTCTTCATCGCCGATTATTGGACGGGCTGCTGGAATCAATGGACGCTCTCTTCTACTAGTTCATTCTCTGAAATCTGCGTGTAGATGCTCTGATCTACTGGGCAACGGAAGCGATTATCGTCGATTTTCTCCAGTGGAACCCCTGCACGACCCACCCAACGGATTCTTTTTGCTGGGACTCCCGCCACAAGCGCGAAATCTGGAACATCCTTGGTGACTACCGCACCGGCAGCTACCAAAGCCCATCGACCGATTGTTACTGGTGCAATCGCTACGGCTCGTGCGCCGATACTGGCGCCATCTTTAATAGTTACTCCAACGGCATCCCAGTCTGAACCACTCTTCAGGCTCATATCGGTATTGACTGCACGTGGGAATTGGTCATTGGTGAGAACGGCTGCTGGGCCGATAAAAACGCCGTTGCCGATGACGGCAGGTTCGTAGACCAGCGCATAATTTTGAACTTTGCAGTTATTGCCCATGGTGACACCGCTACCTACGTAGGCGCCACGTCCGATGATGCACTGCGTTCCCAGGCTGACCCCATCACGGATCTGGGCTAGGTGCCAAATTGAGCTGCCATCACCAATTGTCGCTGTCGGATCGACATCGGCGCTGGGCAAAATGCGAGCTGGTTTGAGGGTGTCAGACACGCGGTAAGTCTAGCGTCGAGGGGGGAATTGAACCGATTTCGCGCTTGTTTCGATCGGGGGTGGGTCTAGTTTTGCCACGGATATGGTGATCTGAAGTGGCTCTAGCAAAACGACGTGGGTCTAGTTTTGCGTGAGGAGCTCTATGGCTTGGGCAAATCGACCGTATTCGGCCGCGGAATCTAAGTTCTCCTTAGCCCACTGACGTGCGCGGGTTCGGACTGCATCCAAGTCCTTGGGATTTTCGAGCCAATTCTCTAGCTGATTGGCCACATCATCGCTGCTGGCTGCAATCGCCCCGCCACCACTGGCATCAATTAATTTGATGCAGCGAGGCAGAGGAGTCGAGATAGTAGCTAGTCCTATCGCCATATATTCATAGAGCTTGGAGGGTACTGCTTCCACAAAAGCCGGGGTTTGCTCAAGTAGCGAGAGTCCTACCCATGCGCCTTGTGCAAATTTCCAGGCATCGCGAGGTGGCAATTTTCCATGAAAGCGGACCCGGCCTGCTGCATCATCAGAATGTGAAGCAATCCAATCTTTTACAAACTCTTGATCGGCTGGAGCAATGGGGCCGACGAGATCAAACTCCCAGCGAGTGGCTTTCTCTGCAACATCGAGCATCATTGCTAGGCCGCGGGATCTGCGCATATCGCCGATATAGATTGCTCGGGTAGTAGCGCTGCGCTCGCCGCTATCGGTCAGTAGTGAAAGGTCCGGAAGGTTTCTAACCACCAAGCGATTTTTCGCATCAAATGGCGGGACTTGGATATCAGCGACAGTAGTGAGGTCGGCGCGCGATGCAGCCCAGAGTGCACTTCGAGTATCACTCTTTGCAATCACACCAAGTAAGCCGAAATATTTCTTAGTCCAAGCGCGATCCTGAAGTAGTCGGATGTAATCCTCGTAGAGATCGACAGCGAATTTTCTTCTACTGTTATTGATCGACAATAGATTACGAAGTTTTACCCATGAATACGCTGGCATAAATGCTTCAGGGGAGATCGCATAAATAACTTTGCCTCGCGCTCTGAAAACAAATGTGCGACTTCGAATGTATCGAGGCAAAAATCCCTTGCCTCGTGTCCACGGAGTTGTGCAGCTACGAACTATGAGAGGTGTGGATGCGGGATAGAACTCGCCATTTTCGGCCTGCGTGATGGCAGGTGCATCGGCAGGGTTTCCTGGAGCGAAAATTTCAACGGTAAGACCTTGGCGAAGCAGGGCGTTGGTGAGGCGATGCAAGCGCGCATCAGCAAGATTGGCGCCAGATGAAATGATCGAGACATCGATTTTCTGCGACATCTGATCAGTGCCTACATATCTTCGTAATTTGAAGGAAGTGAACCGACATTCAAGAATTTAAGATATTGATCGACGATCTCCTCAGGCTTGCCCTTAGATAGGAGGGAGCCTTTGTGCATCCAGATAGCGGTGTCGCAGAGATCTGTCACTGTGGCAAGTGCGTGAGAGACAATCAAAATGGTTCGTGCTTCAGCGCAAAGTTGGCGCATGCGCTCGAAGGACTTTTCCTTAAATGCTGCGTCTCCTGCGGAGAGTGCTTCATCTAGCAACAGGATATCTGGTGTCATGCTGACAGCAACGCTAAATGAGAGGCGACCATACATACCACTTGAGTATGTGCGCACCGGGAGATCGATAAAGCCATCTGGAAGCGCGGCAAATTCGGCGATTTCATCCGTCTTGCTTTCAATCTCTTCTTTGGTTAAACCTGAAGCAAGTCCACCGAGAATGATGTTGTCGCGACCGGATAGGGCGGGGTTAAAACCAACGCCAAGTGCAAGAAGAGTAGAGATTTTGCCGTTAACGGTTACGCGGCCCTCGGTAGGAGAAAGAATTCCGGCGATGCAACGCATGAGCGTTGACTTACCAGCACCGTTAGAGCCGACAATGCCAAGAACTGAACCGTGGGGAACATCGAGTGAGAGTTTCTTAATTGCATCAATTGAGCGAACTCGTGCTTCTTGTCTAAGGCTTGCGCGCATCACGGCATTTTTTAATGTGCGTTTTGCTTCAAGGCTCACTTTGTAGCTGATCGACAGCTCTTCTATGCGGATGGCAAGTTCTTCTGGCATGGGTGCAGCGTTTTTGCTGACATGCGATACATCGAGAAACTTCTTGTCAGAACTCACGTTAATTCATCTCCACGGTGACAGGCGCAAGGTGCGCAGAATGTAGGCGACGGATAGTCATCAGATACGGATCGCGAAATCTCGCTCGCGGGAGATGAAGAAGTATCCACCGATTCCGATAGAGGCAATTGCCCAGAAGAGGCAACCGAAAATAATCAAGCCGTGAGGGCCTTTACCGCTAATCCATACATCGGATGTTGCAGTGAGTGCTGGACCGAGTGGATTTACGTAAAGGAGTAGTCGACCCATTCCATGAAGAGTCTCTGGCAACCAAAGGACTGGTGAGAGATACATCCAGATACGAGTGATGTAGGTCAGTAACTTGTTTGTATCGCGGAAGTAGACGTTAAGCGTCGCAAATACGAGCGCTAGACCGAAGCCAGTGAGAGCAACGCAAACAAGAATGAATGGAATCCATAGGAAGTTAAAGGTCCAGCCGGGGACTTGGGTGGCAGGATAGAAATATTTACCTGTTACCAAGATAAAGATGTACACCGGGATGGTTGGTACAAATTGCTGGAAAGCCTGAATCGCTGTCGCGAAAGGTAGAAGCGCTCGCGGGAATGCCTGATTGAGGATCAAGCGACCACCCATGGTGATGGATTGAGCTCCTGCTGTGACGCAGTTTTGGGCGAAGTAGAAAGTGAAGAGTCCAATCAGGAGATGATCAAGGGTTGTGAGTCCAGTTCCCTTGTGACCGCCTCGAATGATGGTGACGACCAGGTAATAGACCATGCCAAGAAGGAGAGGGTTGAGGACGAGCCAGACTTTTCCTAGACGGGAATCGAGATATTCAGCTTTGTCGCTGAAGCGAGCAAGTTCGATCGCAAAGGTGCGGCGCTTCCAAAATTCCTTGATGTAAGGGATCAGTGGTGGCAGTGAGGCACGGTGCGGCTCAAAAACCTGAATTTTTGGAACGAAATCTTGGTTTGTGGGCATGAGGGTAAGTCTGCCATCCCAAGGCCAGTTCTGTGCACAGGCGGGCAACTTGCTCCGTTCGTGCCGATGGCCAAGTGAGCAGAATCGCCTCATTCACGCGGGTAGAAGCCCGCTGACAATTACGAAAGGTTCTAATCACATGGGAAACAGAGATCAATCTCAATCTCGAAAATTCCGACAAGACGGAGCAAGCTCGCATTCAGTTGGTGCGCTTGCTAATTCAGGCGGGCAACAAACTGGCTCACCTCGCAATCGTGGCCTCGTTAAGAGCCTGGTTGGCCTGACGCTAGTTGGCGCGATGGTTGTGCCAGTTGGCTTGGATGCGACTGTGGCAAATGCCTCACCCCGGGCTGCAGCTGCTCAAAGCGTTGTTGCAAAGAAGGCTCCTGTTGCGAAGCGTGCTGTTGTCGCACGTAAGGCACCAGTTGCGAAGCGCGCGGTTGCATCACGTAAAGCACCG
Organism: uncultured Actinomycetes bacterium; assembly: GCA_903916775.1. Classification (GTDB taxonomy): domain Bacteria; phylum Actinomycetota; class Actinomycetes; order Nanopelagicales; family Nanopelagicaceae; genus PALSA-747. The sequence goes on along the minus strand of CAIWXY010000115.1, from coordinate 1,350 downwards.
GTTGCAAAGCGTGCGGTTGCATCTAAGGGTGCGACGCGTAAGGCACCGGTTGCAAAGCGTGCGACCACAGCCAAGCGAGTAAGTACTGCAAAGAAGAGCGCAATTGTTACTCGCGCAACTACAGCCAAGCGAGTTGCGGCCGTCAAGAGTGTTACTCCTGCGAAGCGCGTTTCGCTCAAGGGTGCAGCAGCGACTAAGAAGATGGTCGCAAGCAAGAAAGCCGTAACACCAATTAAGTCTGCGTCAGCAAAGAAGGCGACTCCGGTAAAAAAGATCGCTGGCGTAAGAAAGACAGCCGTCGTTAAGAAGTCGGCACCTGTTAAGTCTGCAACTGTGAAGAAATCAGCACCTGTTAAGTCTGCAACTGTGAAGAAAGTGGCTTCTGCAAAAACCACAACCCATTCAACTCCCGTAAAGCAGAATGCGCAGGCAAAGAAAGCTGCTCAGACCAAAAAGAACGCAGCCGGTAAGAAGGCAACTATTGCTAAAAAGGAGATGATCGTTGAACCTGTAGATCTCAGCACTCCAGCCGTCGCTGCAGGAACTGTAACTCCAGCCGTCGCCGCAGGAACTGTAACTCCAGCCGTCGCCGCAGGTACTGCGACTGGCGTTCGAGTATCAAAGGATTCTGCCATTGCAGCGAAAACTGCGACGACTGCTGCTGTAAGCGCTGCCGGACTCGTTAATGCAATCAAGGCAGCAAAAGCAGCGAAGGTTGCAAAGCCAGCGAAGGTTGCAAAGCCAGCGAAGGTTGCAAAGCCAGCGAAGGTTGCAAAGCCAGCGAAGGTTGCAAACGCGAATAAGCCAGCGAAAGCAGTCAAGGCTTCAAACTCAACAAAAAAGTCAACCAACTCAACCAACTCAACCAAGTCAGCTAAGTCAGCTAAGCCAGCTAAGCCAGCTAAGGTAACGAAGACTGCGAAGAGCGCAGGCATTGAAAGCGCTGCATTCGGTGTCGCTAACCTCGTTGCACCTAAAAGCGGGGGAGCTTTAATTACCGCCCCAGTCACACCTATCGCCCCAGCAGCACCAGTTCTCCCTGCTACTCCAGCTACTCCAGTACTGCCAGCTACACCGAAGACATCCACGGTCAAGGCTCCTCATGGCACGCGAGTTGCTCAAATGATGAAGGAGTTAAAAGACCCAAGTGACAAGCTAGCCCCAGCCAAGGCTCCACAGAAGAAGGGAATTTTGCGCCGACTTAAGCCAATGCTTGGCCTCTAGTAACTCAGGAACTTTGGGGTCTTGCTGGGTCTCACTAGGTCTCACTAGGTCTCACTAGGTCTCACTAGGTCTCACTAGGTCTCACTAGGTCTCACTAGGTCTCACTAGGTCTCACTAGGTCTCACT
>CAIWXY010000114.1 GCA_903916775.1 uncultured Actinomycetes bacterium | reverse complement strand
CTCCTAGAGCAGTCTGTAGCTATTACGTATCATCGCTACGGAAATACCAATGGTGGCCCAAAGCCACGTTGCCTTGGTTTGGCTTCAGTAGCCTCCTAGTCAACTGTGCATCGATGACTTGCCTGTAATTACTTCCTGCAAATAATCCGCGTTTAGGTTCTTCTAGGCGCGGATGCCAAAATATAGAGATGAAAACCCTGGCCCTACTTGTTGCAACACTCGTTGCTGCAGTCGCAGTCGGGTTGATCTCTAAAAAGCGACAAGGTCGGTTTGTGGAGAAGAAGAATTTTCATCCCTTGGTCACGGCCGCCGAAGTAGGTCAGGAATTAGGTAGCGTCGCAACAGTCTTGCAATTTTCTTCCGCATTCTGCACACCATGCCGTGCTACTCGCCAAGTTCTTGAGAACGTTGTTCCAAGTTTTCCCGGTATGACTCATATCGAAATCGATGCAGAATCACATCTCGAATTGGTTCGCAGATTGCACGTCAATCAGACGCCAACAACTATTTTCTTAAATTCACAAGGTCAAGAAATTGGTCGCGCGGTCGGTGCGCCAAAGAAGAGTCAAGTGGTTGCAGTGTTGGAGAAAATTTAATGGCACAACCAGAATTTATAGATGCTCGTGGTCCACGCTTTAGCGCGGGAATTACCACTGCAGTCTTAGTATTTGCGCTCTTTACCAGGCTCGATGTTCTGATTTTTTGGCAGCTAGCGGTATTTGCAGTCGCAGCTTTTTACAGCATGCCAATGAGTCCCTACGGAATCCTTTACCGCAAAGTGATTCAGCCGCGCTTAAAGGGACCTGCCCCACTCGAGAGCTCGAAGCCACCCCGCTTTGCGCAACTAGTTGGATTCGGCTTCGTGCTCGTAGCGACTATCGGCGCACTCACCCATACGTGGACACTTTTCACGGTCGCTACCGCAGCCTGCATATTCGCGGCTTTTCTCAATAGCGCATTCGACTACTGCCTAGGCTGCAAGGTTTATCTCCTTGGAGTAAAGCTCGCCACCCCAAAACATTGAAATTCCCCTCGCCTCTTCTAGAGTAGGGGTATGAAAAACCTCTCTAACTTTATCGACGGCAAATTCGTAGCTTCCCAATCGGGCGCTACGAGTGAAGTAATCAACCCAGCTACCGGCACCGCTTATGCGACCGCTCCTATCTCTGGTCTTGCTGATGTCGATGTTGCTATGAAAGCTGCGGCCAACGCCTTTACCGATTGGCGAGATTCCACTCCATCTGAGCGCCAGCGCGCGCTCCTTAAAATCGCCGATGCCATCGAAGCTCGGGCTGATGAGATGGTCGCAATCGAGAGTGAAAATACAGGTAAGCCAATTGCACTCACCGCATCCGAAGAACTCCCACCGATGGTCGATCAGATTCGATTCTTCGCTGGAGCAGCACGTAATTTAGAGGGCAAATCTGCAGGTGAATATATGCGTGGAATGACATCGTTTATCCGTCGCGAACCGATCGGTGTCTGCGCCCAAGTCACACCATGGAACTACCCGATGATGATGGCGGTCTGGAAATGGGCACCTGCAATTGCAGCCGGTAACACTGTTGTTCTCAAGCCTTCTGACACAACACCAGCATCCACACTCTTTATGGCCGAGATCATGGCCGAATTTTTACCAGCCGGTGTATTTAACGTAGTGACCGGAAATCGCGACACAGGTCGCATCTTGGCCGAGCACCAGACTCCAGCGATGATCTCGATCACTGGCTCTGTTGCCGCAGGTATGAACGTTGCCAAGAGCGCCGCAAATGATTTGAAGCGAGTGCACCTAGAACTCGGCGGCAAAGCCCCGGTGGTTGTCTTTGATGATGCAGATTTGCAGGCAGCCGCTGAGGCAATTGCAATCGCGGGTTATTTCAACGCGGGTCAAGATTGCACCGCTGCCACTCGCGTGATGGTTCAAGAAGGCGTCTATGACGAGTTCGTCGCGCTACTTGCAGCACAAGCAAAAGATGCAATTAAGACTGGCGGGCCGCTAGAAGATGTTTTGTATGGCCCAGTAAATAGCGCAGCTCAGCTAGCGCGCGTACAAGGATTTGTTGATCGCACACCTAGCCATGCGCAGATCGTTGCAGGTGGTACCCAAGTCGATCGCCCAGGTTACTTCTTCAATCCAACAGTTGTTGCCGGGCTAGCACAGAACGATGAGATGGTGCAGAACGAAATCTTTGGGCCAGTAATCACAGTTCAGAAATTTAAAGATGAGGCACAAGCAGTTGCATATGCCAACGGCGTGAACTACGGATTGGCATCATCGGTCTGGACTTCACATCACGGACGCGCGATGCGAATGGCAAAGGCCTTTGATTTTGGTTGCGTCTGGATCAACACCCATATTCCGTTGGTTGCCGAAATGCCTCATGGTGGCTTCAAGCAATCAGGTTATGGCAAAGATCTTTCGGCATACGGCTTTGAAGATTACACACGCATCAAGCATGTGATGTCTAACCTCAACGCCTAATTACTTAACGACGCGATAACTCGCCAAGCTGCTATCGCTGGCATATGCAATTCGTACGCCAGCAGCCTTTGTCGTGGCCAGACCTTCAAGAATTGCTGGGGTCAATATTTCTCCCGGCGCAACAACAGCGACTCCAGGTGGATATGGTGCAATAAGGTCGGCGCTGATTCGTCCCGCAGCATCTTTCGCGGCAACCATCTCGGTATCAGCGAAGTAAGCGCTGCGCATTGTTGTTCCGACTGTCGGGACAACAGACCAGGAGAGTGATGTCGCTGATGGACGTGGGGTTGTAGCAAGTTTTTGCAGGATTGGAATAAGAATTTCGGCGAGCTGATCAAAATCCGCAGAGTTATCGGCCAGCGTTGCCAAAAATACAACGGTGTCGCTATCAGCCATCTCTACCCGCACACCAGCCGCAATCAATTCATTCTCGATCGCAACACCAGATGCACCGAGCTGATTAGCTCGCAGAACAATCTTGCTTGGATCAAATCGACCTGGAGCAAAGTCACTGATGCTGAGGAAAATTGGCTGCTCAAAATTGGACTGCACTCGCGCTTTAAAGTCATTGATGTTTGTGACTAATTCGCCCAATAACTCGGCCCCACGTGTCTGGAGCAGTGCACGTGCACCATCGATAGAAGCTAGCGGCGCCCCAGCAGGAGAAGTAGTGTGAGTTGTTTCGAAAGATTGTTCAATACGCGCAAGATTAAGAAGGCGACCTTGAGCAAGCAATAAAGCTGAGGCGCTATATCCCGGAAGCGCCTTGTGAACGCTTGTAATCAGCGCATCTGCTCCCATCTGCAAACAATGTTCTGGCAGCGCATCACTAAATCCAAAGTGTCCGCCCCAAGCAGCATCGCAGATCACCGGAACATCAACCGCATGCGCCGCCTTAATCAGCGCTGGCAGATCAGAGAGTGTCCCGAGATAACCTGGCTCGGTCAGCAATACTGCGATTGGTTTTTCATTAAGCGCACGCGAAAGTTCATCGACACTAATCCCGATCGGGATACCAGTAGCGCTATCAATCTCGGGTGTCATCCAGATTGGCTCTAGATCTGCGAGCACAAGTGCAGATAAGACTGAACGGTGCGCGGTGCGTGAGACCGCAACGCGATCACCAGGCTTGCCAAGTGCCAAAATAATTGCTTGGTTAGCGTGAGTAGATCCACCCGTTGAGAAGCGCGCGTAATCCGCACCCCACAGTTGCGCCGCTAACTTCTCGGCACTCTTTAAGGTTCCGTGAGTCAGCTTGATCTCATCTAAGCCACCATAGAGAGGCGTATCGGAATCAACGACTGCGCCAAGCCCAGCATCAAGGCGCGAGGCTTTCTGCTTGTGGCCCGGAATAGTAAACGGAAGGTGAACAGCTTCGAAGTACGAGAGGTAGGCATCGAGCAAAGGTGCGGAATCTCTCAAAGAATTTTTTACGCCAGGGGCGTCTGTAGAGGAATTCTGGGGCTGTGGGCTCACGCGATTAGCCTACAATTTTCTCATGACAACAACCACCGAGATCACTCAAGAACGCCGCTTGGTCACTGCTATTCCAGGACCACAATCAACACAAGCGCTACAACGTCGCGCAGAGGCTGTTTCTGGTGGACTAGGTCTTACATTTCCTGCAGTTATTGAGCGCACGCATGATGCGATCATGGTTGATATCGATGGCAATCAGATCATCGACATGGGCTCTGGAATCGGAGTAACCAACGTAGGTAACACCGCTTCACGCGTTGTCGAAAATGTTATTGAGCAAGCGCAAGCATTTACGCACACATGTTTCACAGTTGCGCCATACATCAACTACATCGAAGTATGCGAAGCTCTTAATCGCTTGACTCCCGGAACACATAAGAAGAAGTCAATGCTCGTCAACTCTGGTGCTGAGGCAGTAGAGAACGCAATCAAGATTGCACGTCATTACACAAAGCGTCCGGCAGTCGTTGTCTTTGAACATGCGTATCACGGTCGCACCAATCTCACGATGGCACTGAATTCAAAGAACATGCCATACAACGAGGGCTTTGGTCCATTCGCTCCTGCGGTTTATCGCATGCCACTTCCATACGAACTTCGCTGGATCGGTCCTAAGGAGAGCATCACAGAAGATGCACTCGAGATGATCACCCACAAGATTGAAAAAGAGATTGGTGCGCAAAATGTTGCAGCAATCTTGATCGAACCAATTCAGGGCGAGGGTGGATTCATTACGCCACCAAAAGGCTTCGTGCCTGGACTCTCTGAGTACGCAACAAAGAACGGCATTGTTTTCATCGCCGATGAAGTCCAAACAGGCTTTGCTCGCACCGGTAACATGTTCGCTATGGAGCACGAAGG
>CAIWXY010000113.1 GCA_903916775.1 uncultured Actinomycetes bacterium | reverse complement strand
TTATAACCCAACAGCATCGGTGAAGGATCGCCTCGCAGTAGCGATGGTCGATGATGCCGAGAAGAGTGGTGCTCTCAAGCCAGGCGGAACAATCGTCGAGGCAACATCAGGTAACACCGGAATTGCCCTTGCATCTGTAGGTGCAGCACGTGGATACAAAGTTGTTCTCACCATGCCCGATTCAATGTCCAAGGAACGCCGCGCACTTTTGCGCGCACTTGGTGCAAAACTTATTTTGACTCCTGCTCCTCAAGGTATGCGTGGAGCAGTTGAGGCTGCTGAAGCGATCGGCGCTGAAGAAGGCGGAGTTCTAGTTCGACAATTTGAAAATCAGGCCGGACCTGCTATTCACCGCGCGACAACCGCTGCAGAAATTTGGAATGACACTGACGGTCAGGTCGCTGCAGTCGTAATGGGAATTGGTACCGGTGGAACAATCACTGGTGTTGGACAAGCTCTCAAAGAGAAGAACCCAAATATCAAGATTTTTGCAGTACAACCTGCCGCATCACCAGTCTTGACCGGGGGATCACCGGCAGGCCACCCCATCCAAGGAATCGGACCAAACTTCGTCCCACCAGTGCTCGACACGACTATCTACGATGAAGTTCTCTCTGCACCAAACGAAGAGGCATTCACTTATGCCAAGCGCGCGGGCCAAGAAGAGGGAATCCTCGCTGGAATTTCATCAGGTGCAGCTCTCTGGGGCGTTTCGCAGATCGCAGACCGTCCAGAGTTTGCTGGCAAGATCATCGTCGTAGTTCTCGCATCCTTTGGTGAGCGTTATCTTTCGACTCCGCTCTACAAGGAGTTTATTGACGAGCCTGTCGCACCAACGATCTAAGAAATAGGCAGCCCTATGTCGTTCATCTCCGAAGATCTCGCAACTGCGCTGCGTAAAGATCCTGCTGCGCGCAACCGGATTGAGGTGGCTCTTACCTATCCAGGTGTCCATGCACTCTGGGCTCATCGATTTGAGCATTGGCTCTGGAAGAAGAATTTACGTTTCGTTGCGCGCGTTATCTCCAATCACACTCGCGCGCGCACCGGAATCGAAATTCATCCAGGCGCTGTTATAGGTCGTCGCGTCTTTATTGATCACGGTATGGGCGTCGTCATTGGAGAGACTGCAATTGTTGGGGACGATGTCACGATTTATCACGGAGTCACTCTTGGCGGTCGCACCCTTGAAAAAGGAAAGCGCCACCCCACCATTGAGAACAATGTGATCTTAGGCGCCGGAGCAAAGGTTTTGGGCAACATCACAATCGGCGAGGGCAGCACAATTGGTGCAAATCAGGTCGTTACTCGCTCGCTCTCTCAGCGCAATGAGGTTGAGTTCTATATTTAAGTCCTATTCTTAAACCCGTGAGAATTCGCTTTGATCGGCTGCTACAGCAATTCGTAGTTCGCTGGTTCTGGATTCAGCAGGTTTTAGTTACCTCTATCGCCGCCGCAATCGCATGGCAAGTTGGCAATGGCGTCATTAAAAATGGTGGCCTCGTTGCAGCGGTTGTAGCTTCGCTGACCGTTCGATCCTCGCTTCA
>CAIWXY010000112.1 GCA_903916775.1 uncultured Actinomycetes bacterium | reverse complement strand
GCGGCTGGAAGCGGGTACTTGGATCTGACTTTGCATAAAACGATTTCTGGAAAATTATTAAGATTGCTAGAAGTGCGAGGCCGAGTGCAATTTGAAGTGGATGCTGGCGATCACGAAATACGTCAGTAATAATATTAACAATCAAAATTCCGATTGCGAGTACCCATGCGCGACGCTTACGTCGTCCCAGCCCACGCGCCAAGATCATCAGAAGTAGACCGGTAAAGATTGCAGCCGCTAGAGCTGAGCCAGTGACGAATGCCGGGAAGGCTGTGTTCAGTGCGTGGACACGGATACGCCACCGCGAATTGACGTTGGCCAAGATGTCGAGAAATCCGATGATGAATGCGATGCGGCCAATCCATACCGGAACCCACTTCTGTGTTTTCATTATCTAAACACTCCTGTATGTCCGAGAGAATATCTACCTGGTTGTGGGTAGAAGGCTAAGCCATGAGGCTCTTTGCCGACCTTGATACTACGAAGAAATTTTCCGTGAACAATGTCGAAAACATAGACAACGTTGTTGTACCGACCAGAGACCCAAAATTGAGTTCCGTCGGCAGAGATACCGCCCATATCTGGACTTCCGCCACCAGGGATTTTCCACTTGGCGACTAATGTATTCGTTGCGAAATCGAGGACGCTGACACTGCCTTCACCACGGTTGGTGATCAACATATCCTTGGAATCACGAGTGACGTACTCACCGTGTGCACCGTTGCCAGTCTTGATAAGAGTGAATTTTCCGAAAGCGTCAGCCTTCATAGCCCAGATGCCGTTAGACATCATGTCTGCAATATAGAAAGTCGAGCCATCCGGTGAGACTTTTACATCTTGTGGCATTGGAGCTTTTGAGTAGGTGTGAGGCAGGGTTGCAACGCCTACAACCTTCATCTTCGCCGTATCTACTTTGAGAACCTGACCAGAGAATTCACAGCTGACAATGAAAAATGATCCATCTTTGCTCCAGTCTGCATGGTTGACGCCAGTACATGGGACATGAACGATCTTCTTTATTGCCATTGTGTGAGGATCGCGGAATACCATCTCTTTATCTGCCTCAGCCATAACGATTGCGTATTTTCCGTTAGGGGTGAAGTAAAGATTGTATGGATCGTGAACGTAGACAGATTTTCCAGGCAGCCCAGTTTTTGGATCGATAGGCGTTAAATGATTTCCCTCATCATCATTGACCCAGAGTGTTTTTAGATCCCACGAAGGGACAACATGTTGTGGGCCTTTAGGGACTGCAAAGGTGCGAATAACTGTGAAAGTTTTTGGATCAATTTCGGTGACTGAGTTACCCGTGTGGTTGGGTACATAGACGCGCTCAGGAAAATCTTTAACAACTGGGCTCAACGCATTGGGGCGATCAGCAGCATAAATATCGTTTTGATCGAGCACGGGTGGCATTCCCACAAGTGGTGTGCTGGCATAAACCGCAGAACCACTGAGCGCTGGTGTGAGTGCAAGTGCGAAAACAAGTGAAGCAAGAACCTTCTTCATTTATACCCCTATGTGATTATCTTTAAATAGCTAGCAGCGTCGTCAATGTGACTGGAGTAAATCCTTTGGCGTGAATATTTTCGAGCAGAGTAGGCATCGCATCGATTGTGTCTTGGTGGCCAAAGTGCAAGCTGATGATGCTTCCGTTCTTAATATCTTTAGCGACGTCGGCTAGTACAGCTTTCTTGCCCACATCCTGATAATCATGAGAATCCACGTCATAGGAAATGCATTGCTTGTAGCCATATTTAGCTGCTGCGTTACGGATGAGCGCGGTTGAGTATTGTGTTCCAGATGGACGGAACCATTTACCGTGGTTGCCGGTGAGCTTTTTGAGTTCGGCCGCACAACCCGCGATTTCCGAATCGACCTTTGCTGCACTCAAAGTCTTCATTTGGTAGTGATTCATTGTGTGATTGCCTAGGTCATAACCAGCATCAAGCATCTGCTTGGCAACAGTTGGATAGCCCCGAAGCCAACTTCCGATCGCAAAGACGGAGATTGGGGTCGATGTGCTCTTAAAGATTGCCAATAATTTTTGAACGATCGCAGGGTCGCCTTGGCCATGAAAGGTGAGGGCAACATTGGGGGTTGAGCGGGGGCCGTGAACGATATCTGGATGCGCGCTGTTCTTGAGCGCCGCAGCTAGTGCTTGGGTCGGTGATGAAATCAGCGCTGCAGCCAAGCCGCCTGTTGCTAGAGCCGCGCCCTTGAGGAGCGAGCGTCGATCGGGGCTGGGAGCGGAATTCTGAGGCATGGTCAAAGGATACTGGTCGGCTTGGTCCTAGGACTTAGGCTTGAGGCACGGGAATAACTCTAGATTCCCCGGGGTTCCACCCGTGTAGTGCTTAAGTTGCTAGTGTTCTGGCTATCGGTACGGATATGGAGGTTGGCCCGTGAATAATGACGATGACCAAGACTTCGATGACGCACAGGACTCTGGCGAGATCGTCACAGAGGAGATGCTCTGGGAGCGTATTCCGCAGACCTCAGGGCTAG
>CAIWXY010000111.1 GCA_903916775.1 uncultured Actinomycetes bacterium | reverse complement strand
ATCCCTGACAACTCAGCCTTCAACTTCTTCTCAAGATTCACATCCTGCTTTTCAAGTGGCACATTCGCCCTGAACTCAATCAAGCAGATTCGGCGAAAATAGCCATCACTAAGGTCGCGGGTAGATGGCAGTTTGTTGCATGAGATCACCACCCTAACTGTCGGCTTGAAATCAAACACCTTTTCGCACGGGTTCCGGGCACTCATCGTGTCCTCCCCGGTGAGAGCCTTAAAATGAGTGCCATTCTTTTGCATGGCTTTGGGATCGATCTCATTCACCAGACCGACCAATTTGCCATACATGTGAGCTACGTGGTATGGGTCGTGGAGCTGCTCAATTGGCACTGCTGCGACGGCTGAGTTGCCAACCAGAGCGGACAGTATTTTTGTGGTCGTTCCCTTGCCGTTCGCTCCGTCGCCCACCCATATCATACATGTCTGCTGAGATGTGTCAGTGGTCATGCAGTAGCCAAACCAGAGCTGCATCACATCTTTCCACTCGTTCGACGGTCTACCATCAGTTTCAAGCAATATCTCGTTCAGAAACTTCTTCCATGTTGGACACTCAGCGGTCGGGTCATAGTCGAACCCTGCGCACCTAGTAATCATGTTCTGCGGGGCATGAGGTAGTAAAGAACTACTCTTAACGTCATAGACACCATTTCGCACTGGTATCCAGTTGGAATTGGAATCAAAGATTGAGAGCGGATTCGGCCCTAAAAGATTCTTTGCCAAGAACACCACGTTGCGAACTTTTGCCTGTGTCACCTTAATCTCGTTGCCAGCAAGTTTTATATCAGTTAGAAACTTCTGCACCGACGCTTGAGCGGCCTCTAGCGACGATCGCTGCCATATGCGCCTGTCTAAACATCGCCACCACTGGTCGCCCTCTAAATACACAAACTCATCAACGTGACGCTTAGACCAGGCTGTAGCGAGGTCTAAGTCCTCTGAGCCAATCTCTTCACTGCTTGAGTTGTCAGAGGCTTCTGGCGAATCAAAACGATCTTCAGATGGTGACTCTATCACTTCACCCGTCTCCGGGTCTACATGGCTGTAAATATCGCTGACAGTGATTGATTGCCTGGGGAGCCTAAGCGCAACTGACTGCTGGCCGTATCCAAGTTTGAGTAGCTTTTGCGCCGCCAGTTTGAAATCCCCGCCGGCTTCAAGCGTTGTGTACACACCAAACGGTGAATATGCCTCGCACTGCATAAATGGAGCGGCGTTCGAGCTGAACACATAAAAGTAGTTCTTCCCGTTCCAGTTCGAGGTTGCAGAAATCCCTTTTGCTTTTCCAGGGCGACGCCAGAGCACACGATCACCGCGCTCAGAGACACGAGTCCACCCACGGCTTTCTAGCAGTTCGAAGTAGTTCCCTCGCTCATTAAAAGCGGCTCCGGGCTGGTTAGTATCAGCTCTGCCAGTAGAGGCAAGTATCTTGGATTGCCCAATCGCAAAGTTAGACTCCTTCTCAGGCTCTTCAGACAGCGATTTGGCAATATTTATAAGCGATTCCCGCGTCTCACCTAAGAGTATTGGGATATTTGTCAGAGACCCACGAAGCAAAGTGTATAGCTTCCCAGTCTCATGGGTCTGCGCTGGACTTCCGGGAGCAATCACATAGTTGCCATTGCCACGGGTCTCAATCAGGGTTTTAACCTTGCCCTCTCGGATTGCATGGGCAAGTTTCTGGCCTCCTGGCACTGGGTCGGTCGGAGACACACGGTAATAGAGGTGCATTCCCCGTGGAGATTCAATCAACGGGAGCGACAGCAATATTTCTTCTAAGCCAGCATCTTTGCAAATGGCCGCGAAATT
>CAIWXY010000110.1 GCA_903916775.1 uncultured Actinomycetes bacterium | reverse complement strand
TGCCTCCCTGAGCATCGCGATTGCTGCTTCTGAAAGCGAACCCTTATTTGGAATGGCAACTTTGAGCATGGCTTCCTCTTCTCAGTAGTTCTTATTCGTGCAGTAGTTTCTTATAGAACTTCTATAGAACTTTATAAATATCGGATGGTGTAACGCCGCGTGCAATCATAAGAACTTGAAGGCGATACAGGAGCTGGGAAATTTCAACAGCTAGCGCTTCATTACTCTCATATTCGGCTGCCAACCAGACCTCACCGGCCTCTTCGATAATCTTCTTGCCCATTGCATGCACACCAGCATCAAGAGCAGATACCGTGCCGGAACCTTCGGGTCGATTCTGTGAAATAGCAGTAAGTTCAGAAAAGAGTTGATCGAAATCCTTCATGCGTAGAGTCTACCCGAGCCACAATTCCGGCGAGTTCGAATTACTCGCGAGCGAAGTGCGCCGCAGTTTTTAGCGATGAGATCATCTCGGCAGGATTAGCTGATTTGTAGATTGCGCTACCGGCTACAAAGGTATCGGCCCCTGATTGCGCAGCGATCACGATCGTTTCAAGGGTAATTCCACCATCGACCTGGAGCCAAGGGCGATTTCCGCAGATTTCTTGGATTGCCAGGGCTGCTTCACGGAGTTTAGGCATTTGGTCAGCCATGAATTTCTGGCCGCCAAAGCCAGGTTCTACAGTCATAATTAACAACATATCGAGTTCATGGAGGAGCTCTTTTACGGCAGAGAATGGTGTTGCTGGCTTGATTGCTAATCCAGCTCTAGCTCCTGCTGCCTTGATCGCACGAATCGTATGAAGTGGATTTTGGCTCGCTTCACAATGAAAAGTGACGCTTGCGCTACCTGCGTGCGCATAATTAACTGCCGCATCATCAGGATTGTGAATCATTAAATGGGAATCAACAGGGATCTGACTATGCGCAATGATGCGTTGTGATGTTTCAAAGTCAAATGTAATGTTTGGGACAAAAATGTTGTCCATGATGTCTAGATGAAGAAGGTCTGCAGATGAGACGCGATCGATCTCGCTAAAAAGGTGAGAATGATCAGCATTGAGAATGCTTGGACAAATTCGCATCGTACCCATGCCTTTACTCTAAAGCAGTTGACTCTCGAAAACTACTTTTTTCGAAGTAGCGCCATAAACATTGAGTCTGATTCGTCCTTGTGAGTCCACAGTTGCATAGACCCATCATGGTCTAGGACATGACGAGGAACGCTCGACGGCAAGTACGGATCGATAGAGACTAGCTCCATGTCCGGGTTCTTGCGCAAAAGCTCCAGGACCTGGGCCTTAGTCTCCAAAATATGTGGCGAACAGGTTACATACGCGATGAGGCCGCCGTCTCGAAGTAGTTGCACACCAGCAGTCAGAAGTTCCTTTTGAATCATCACCAATTCTTTAAGATCAGCCGGTGTTCTACGCCAGCGTGCTTCTGGTCGACGACGAAGTGCTCCCAGTCCCGTGCAGGGAGCATCGATCATAATGCGGTCGAAACTGAGACCTTCTTTGACGATATCTTGTCCTAACCCTACCGAGACCAACTCCCCAGGTATTACTTGAGCTACCAAACGTGCACGGTGCTCACTTGGCTCATTCGCACGAAAATCATCTTGAGGTCTGGCAACAGCCAGAGATGTGTATAGAGCCGAAGCTTTGCCTCCGGGGCCCGCGCACATATCGAGCCAGGAAAGTGAGACATCGCCTTGCGATTGCGCGGTAGCGATAAAGGTTTCAGCAACTAGCTGTGAACCCTTGTCCTGCACTCCCGCACGGCGCTCGTGGATGGCGGAATATTCACTCGGCATTTTCTCCGAAAGTACGCCAAAACTCACCCAGGGAAGCAGTGTGCCACCAATCTGAATGAGTTCCTCGACCGTTGAGCGACCTGGCCAAGCAATGAGATTGGGTTTGGCCGGAATATTGTTTGACTCTAAAAGTGCTGCGACTTCTCGCCAATCCTTGAGCTGATCATAGAAAGATGCAATCTCCCATTCGGGGTGTGAGTGCAGGATGGAGAGTTTGCGTTTTATTGTCGCGAAATCTTCGTTGAAATCAACCTCGAACTGAGAGTAAAAATCTGGGTTACGGGTAGCTTCGCGAAGAAGTGCATTAATGAAACTAGCCTTCGATTCCCCAACCAGCGCTCGAGCGACCTCCACAGTCTCTCCAACTGCAGCATGGTCAGGCACCCGCATCTCGTTGAGTTGATGAAGTCCCATTCGAAGCAGGTCGACTAGTGCGGGATCTAATTCCTCGAATCGTCTAGATGACTTTTGGCGTATGAATTCATCGTGCTTTCCTTGCATGCGCAGAGTTCCGTATGCCAGTTCTGTAGCAAAGGCACGGTCTCGTTCGATGAGATCAGAACCCTTAAGTAATTCTGGTAATCGCAAATTGGCGTAGGCGCCATCGCGATTAACTTGTGTAAGTAAGTGAAAGACAAGGACACGTACGGGATCAGGCTGGGGCTTGCGACCAGGATTTGCCATGAGAACCCCTATGTATTCTTTGCTGAGTGGGTGAAAGATTCACCGGTAACTAGACGCGCGCCACGAGCGAAGTCGGCGCCACCCATCTTCTTTTTCCCAGCAGGTGTGATCTCTAGAATCTCGAGAACGCTATCTTGACAACGCACGAGCAACTTACCGTTGACG
>CAIWXY010000109.1 GCA_903916775.1 uncultured Actinomycetes bacterium | reverse complement strand
CCGTTTGATGGGGGCTGTACAGATGACTTTGCAGAGCGAATTTGTCTCCTTAGGAGACAAAGAAAATGCAGAATCATTGGGGAATATTGATAAAAATTTGTTGGCTAGTCTCTCGATCAAGGCCCGGGAAGAACTCGGAAAATATCCCAGCGACAAGCAGGACTCCATTCTCATCGCGGCATCGGTCAACGGCACACCGAACGAGACCGAGATTGCCGCGGCGGCCGTAAGGATCAGCATTAGCCGGAAAAAGCCAAGTGAGCCAAAGTCGGGCACCATTGCTGCGGATAATATCGAAGCGGACAGGACGAATGCGAACGCGGATGAGCTTGACCGGCGGCTGAAAGATGCAGCGCTGCCAAACCCAGTGCTGCCGACGACGATTGAAGTGGCGATGCCTAGCGCGGCTCCAAATCAGCCGGCTACGTCCAACACTATCGCAACGGTGGACGACGCCTTGGCCTTCTGCCGCACGACTGACCAGCAAGGCGGCGACTGGGAGACGGCAGCAATGATTCTGGCGCCGGAGATTTCGCGCATGAAAGACGCGCTTCGACAAGCGACGGCGAACGTGGAAAGCCTGATGGCCAAGAGTGACCCACTGTCCGGCAAGAAAACGCTCACCCCGGACCAGTTCTTGGCGGAGGTTAGCAAGTTCAAGCGGTTCATCCCGGACGACATGCCGCAAAATCAAAGGGAGAAGTACGGGGCCAAGATCAACGAATTTGTAAAATGGCTGATGAACCCGGTGAAGACAAAAGCGTTCAGCGCATATACAAATTAAGATTATGACCATTGAACTCTCAGAACTGCGCGCGAAAGTCTTCAGGCTTGAGCATGAGCGAGAGGATTTGCTTAAGCTTTTCACCATACCGTGTATTGGAAGCGGATCGTTGTCAGAGCGAATCCTGCAAGTGCTGGTGGATAGGCATTCGCTGATTGAAAGCATCAAGGCTGCGATGTGGTGTCTTGAAAAAATGCCGTGCGGTGGCGTTAGTGCCGGTGGCGTTGGTGCCAACGGTGCAGACCAGGAGAAACTGGACGCAGCGAACAAAGATGGCATTGCATATTCTGGCGAAAATTATCACCAAACACAACAAGCATGGCTTCACCTTGCGAAAGCGCTGAAAGATTTGGAAAGGAAATGACATGACTAAACAGGAACAGTACGCAGCTCTGGCGAAGATGCTGCCGGATAAAATCTTTTATTGCTGCGATGAATGCGGAAAACTCCACCGGAAAGGCGGAGGTGTTGTTAGGGAATCCGAACTCTTGCAACTGTGCCAAGACGCCCGCGAAAATGTAGGTGAAGATTATTTAAAGCGAGTTGATTTCCTGAATGTGTTGCGTGGCATTCTTGCCGACCGGCTGAAACGTGCAATATCTGATTTTGACTTACTACAAGCAACTCCAGAAGAAAACATAGAAGTGCTGGCTAAAGTGAACGGGATCAAAGTATGACCAAAGAACAACAATATGCAGTACTGGCAAAGTTGCTGCCGGAGAAACTGGAATGGCATGGGGACGATAGTGTACTGGATGGTCTCTTTTATATTCGTGGCCCACGAGTCCAAGGCTCAGAACTCCTCCAACTATGCCGGGATGCTTGGATGACGTTGAGTCGAAATGAGCGCCTGCATTACAGTTTTCGTTTACGTGAAATTGTGGTTAATGGTGGGAGTTTTGTCCCGTCTTTTAATGAAGATATAGTCGCTTATGTCGAAAATGCGACTGCCGAACAGCGCATTGAGGCATTGGCAAAGGTGAAAGGAATCAAGGTATGACCCAAGAAAAACAAAAACTTTCGCTTGCTGTTGGACAACATGTTTGGACCACCGTCTCTCATTATGGCAAGGTTCAGAAGATGACAGAGGGTATTGTGACAGATGTTCATAGTGGATACTGTGAAGTTGACATTATGAGCTTACACGGCGGCGCACCGTGGATTGTTTACTATGCAAACAAAGACCTGATACCAATCAATTAAATTATGACCCAACAAGAACAACAAATCTCGGCGGCGGAGTT
>CAIWXY010000108.1 GCA_903916775.1 uncultured Actinomycetes bacterium | reverse complement strand
TTTCCCAAAGTTCGCGAAGTTGCTCCTCGTGGATTTGGAGCGCAACTACTTTTTGCTCTCTGGTATGCGCTATTCGCTGAGCTCATTGCGTTAGCTTCTTATTCGCACCAAGTCAGCGCATCGCTATACCTTGCACCAGTTTTTTCATTTCTTGTTGCGCTGGCTTCCACAGTGAAGCTAACCCCAGGTTCTTTGATCTACTTCCGTTTCCTCTTTTACATATTCTTGGTAGCACTTGGCACTGCGGCTCTTTTCTATACGCTCTCACTCGCTGCTCATTGGTCAATTGTTAAGAGCATCGGAATAGTTATTACACCTGGAATTGTTGGGGGATTTCTTTACACTCTCATTCAGATTTTATATCTACCTAATATTGCGCTTGCCGCTCTCGGATATGTCAGCTCTACTGGTTTCACTTTCGGAGCTCATACATATATTGCACCTACACATTTTCTTCTTAATGGAATATCGGCGATCCCGGCTCTTGGTGCGCTGCCAACAGGTAAGCACGCGCTTTTGCGATACGGAGTTGCTCTCTGGCCAATCGTCTTCCTGCTTGCAGTTGCCCTCATATCTCGGAGCGTGAATAGCTTGCGAAAACGCCAGTCAGAAGTGATAGCAAGCTTTGCGTTATTCCTGGTCTCACTGGCGCTCTTTGGCTACCTAGCCTCTGGCGAACTTCTTACTCCTTCGCTCAATCGAGTTGGAGTTCGTTGGGTCGAGCTACTCATTGTGGCGGCAGTGAGCGCTTTCGGCGCTCTGGTCGTTGGAATATATTTCCCGTACTTTGCACAGAAATTTTTTGTAAAAAAGTTAACTCGTTCGGCGGTAGATCATGAGTAAGCGCATAGTCCTATTGGCTTCAGGTACCGGTTCACTAGCCAAGAAAATTATGGAAGAAGTTGGTTCCGGCGCACTCGATCTTGAAATCGTTTCACTGCTTTCAGATAAGCAGGCTCCAGTACTCGAAGTTGCTGCCCAACATGGTGTCCCTACTATTTACCTCCCGGTCGGGAAAGACCGAGCCTTATGGAATTCACAACTCATTGAAACGATTGCGGGGCTTAATCCCAACCTGGTGGTCAGCGTTGGCTTTATGCGAATTGTGTCCCCCGAATTTGTCGATCGATTTATTGTTATCAATACCCACCCTTCCCTTCTTCCGCTCTTCCCAGGGGCTCATGCTGTGCGCGATGCGCTGGCTGCTGGCGCCGCGGTCACGGGGAGCACTGTCCACCGAGTGGATGCAGGAGTCGATACGGGGCCGATCATTGCCCAGCGTCAGGTCGCTATCCGCCCAGGGGCAAATGAGGAAGATCTGCACGAAGAGATTAAGATTGTGGAGCGCGCCCTCATTGTCGAGGTACTTCAGAAATATGCCACCGAGGGGATCCTGTGAGCACACGCAAACCTATCCGCAGAGCTTTAATCAGCGTTTACGACAAGAGCGGACTTATCGAACTAGGCCAGGCTCTCCATGCGCAAGGCGTAGAGATTTTATCAACCGGATCGACAGCGAAGACTTTAAGCAGCGCGGGCATCCCGGTGATCGCAGTTGAGGATTACACCGGATTTCCAGAGATGATGGGCGGACGCGTAAAGACGCTACACCCTCGAATTCACGGTGGAATTTTGGCGGATCAAACTAACCCAGAACACCTAGCAGCAATTGCTTCCCACGACATTGCCCCATTTGATCTGATTGTCATCAACCTTTATCCCTTCACGCAGACCATTGCATCTGGAGCCAATTACGCCGAGTGCATCGAGCAGATCGATATTGGTGGCCCATCAATGCTACGTGGCGCTGCTAAGAACCATGGTTCTGTTGCGGTTGTCTCATCGCCTTCTCAGTACCACTTGGTAACGGAAGCTTTAACATCAGGCGGATTTACATTGGAAGAGCGCACGCGTTTGGCGATGGAAACATTTAGAACAACCGCTGAATACGATATCGCGATTGCCACATGGATGGGCGAGCAGCTCGGCGTAAGCGAAGAGTGGCGTGGCGCAGCGTGGCATCAAATCGCCTCACTACGTTACGGCGAAAATCCACATCAGAGTGCGAGTGTTTACCGCACGGCTACAACACCATCAATTGGTATTGCACAAGCAAATCAGCTTCACGGTAAAGAGATGTCATTTAATAATTACACCGATGCCGATGCAGCTGTGCGTAGCGCTTACGACCACAGTGCGCCGTGTGTCGCCATCATTAAACATGCTAATCCATGCGGAATCGCCATCGGTTCTACAATTGAATCTGCATATGCAAAAGCTCACGCATGCGATCCTGTGTCAGCATTCGGTGGCGTCGTTGCTGCCAACCGCCCCATTACTTTGGCGATGGCGCAAGCGCTATCAGAAGTATTCACCGAAGTTGTCATCGCCCCTTCTTATGAAGATGGCGCAGTCGAGGTCTTATCAAAGAAGCCTTCCATTCGAATTTTGACTCTCGAGCAATATTCGAACCCAACGCTTGAGCTACGACCAATTTCTGGTGGCTTGTTGGTTCAAGGGGCAGATCTTGTTGATGCCTCAGGAGATGATGCATCCACCTGGACTCAAGTCAGTGGCGAGGCCGTTTCAGCAGCAACTCTGAACGATCTGCAATTTGCTTGGCGCGCTGTACGGGCAGTTAAAAGCAATGCGATCCTGCTGGCACACGATGGTGCATCAGTGGGTGTGGGTATGGGGCAGGTCAATCGCGTCGATTCGGCCCGATTGGCAATCGCAAGAGCAGGGGAGCGTGCAGCTGGATCAGTTGCAGCAAGCGATGCCTTCTTCCCATTTGCAGATGGCCTACAGATATTGATCGATGCAGGAGTCACTGCAATTGTTCAACCTGGCGGCAGTGTTCGAGATGAAGAAGTTAT
>CAIWXY010000107.1 GCA_903916775.1 uncultured Actinomycetes bacterium | reverse complement strand
GAGCGGCACGGTAGACATTGCTTCGAGCCCAATTGCAGAAGGCTTAACACCTGCACTCACAACGAGTGAAGTCATAGCTGCCACCATCGCACCATTGTCCGTACAGAGCGCAATAGGTGGAGTTCGAAGTTCAATCTTCAGCGCAGCACAACGTTCGGCTGCTAATTCTCGTAACCGTGAATTAGCCGCGACTCCTCCAGCAATGATCAAGCGATCGATTCCGGTCTCCTTGCAGGCAGCTAGTGCTTTTGTGAGCAAGACATCGACGACGGCCTCTTGGAATGATGCAGCAAGATCGCCTCTGTGGGCCTGCGGACTCTTCTGAAGATAGCGCGCAACAGCAGTTTTGAGCCCGCTAAAGGAGAAGTTGTAATCAGATTCGGCAAGCCCCCGTGGGAAATCAATCGCTGCCGGATTTCCGCTTTTAGCTAACCGATCGATCGCTGGTCCACCTGGAAAATCCAAATCTAGTATTCGAGCAATTTTGTCGAATGCTTCTCCAGCTGCATCATCGATCGTCGCTCCTAATACATGTACTTCGCGCGCGATATCTCGAAGTTCGATGATAGAACTATGTCCACCACTAACGAGCAAACCGATAGCCGGTTTGATCTCACTTGTATCTGTGAGCGCATCTACTGCCAAGTGTGACGAGAGATGGTTAACGCCAAAAAGCGGTTTGTTAAGTCCAAGAGCAAGTCCGGATGCTGCGCTAGTGCCAACGAGTAACGCACCAATGAGCCCAGGCCCTGCAGTAACGCCAATCGCGTCGAGATCGTTTAAAGTAATTTTCGCTTCAGCAAGTGCGCGTGCGATGACAGATTGCATTGCTTCTAAATGTGCGCGACTGGCGATCTCTGGAACGACTCCCCCAAATCGTGCATGCTCTTCCACACTCGATGAGATGACATTAGCGAGCAGCGTGCGACCTCTGACGATGCCGACCGCAGTCTCATCGCATGATGTCTCTATTCCGAGCACGAGTGGTGCGCTAGTGGAGGTGCTCATGCTTTGAGCTCCTTGCGCATCACAATCGCATCGACGCCGGCGCCGTAATAGTCGGCACGTTCTGAAATTTTTCTAAAGCCGGAGGCGAGATACAGCGGCTGCGCTTCTACATTCCCCTTGCGCATCTCGAGCATTACTGCATCAACTTTTTGATTGCGCGACCAATCAATCATTCGTTTCAGGAACTCACGCGCTATTCCTCGGCGTCTAAATTCTGGCGCAATGGTCAGCGTCAAAATGTCGGTGACATCTCCCAGAACCATCACTCCGGCATAGCCCACAACTTCACCATGAGACTCTGCAACGAGATAGTGGCGCGATTTTCCTGCAAACTCTTCCTTGAACTGCGCCAGCGACCATGGATCGTCGGGATAACAGGCCTTTTCGAGTCCGTATATCGGGACCAGATCGGTTGCCAGCCATGGCCTAAATTTCACATCTTTTGGAGCAGGGTAAGCATCTGGCTTTCGAATATAGATGGGTTCGCGCACTTCAGAATCGGCCCCGACCAGTGAAGCTATTGCCAGGGCGGAGGGGTGTCCTGAAATAACAGGTACTGCAAATTCTGCCAATTCTTCTCGCTGCACAATACGTGTCGGAGCAAGCAACTCTCCTGCTCGGTAGTGCTGCACAAAGAACTCACGGCGACGAGCATCAATCGCAACAACAAACTCTGGCTCACTGTGCATCCACGCAAGTGCTTGGAGAGAATCAACGCCGCGCCACGGAATCTGGCGAGCAGTTGCAAAGCTCTGCGCAAATGCAATGCCAACTCGCAGTCCCGTGAAAGGCCCTGGCCCCATGCCCACTGCCACAACATCAATCGTGTTCTCAGTTGCTAATACGTGCGCAACTAATTGCGGAAGTATTTCACCGTGAGCCAGCGGGTCATCATGAAATTTTTCAGTAATAACTATTCCGTCTTTGACGATGCCGACAGTCGTGCGATCGGTTGCAGTATCTATCGCAAGAATTGTGGTCATAGCGAAATCCCTGTCAATTCGACGATGCGTTCATTCTCGCTGGCACCATGAGAAATTCTGATGGTAGCGTGATCGGGTGCAATTCGATCGATGAAACTTTCTCCCCATTCAATCACTGTGACGCTTCGAGGAATTCTTGTCTCCAAATCAAGATCATCAAATGTCGCAAGTTCCTGCCCTAAAAGGCGATACGCATCAACATGCACGAGTGGAAGCGCTCCGTTATAAATTTTGGCGATGACAAAGGTCGGTGACGTGACATCGGTGAAACCTAAAGCTCGACCGATTCCTCGAGTAAGTGCGGTCTTACCTACACCAAGCTCACCGCTGAGCAGAATGACATCGCCTGCTTGCAACGTGGTGCCAATTCGTGCGCCTAGCTCCACCATCTCATCTACGCTAGAAATAATCATGTGTAGATACGAGGTACTCGCGTTGCGATTCGCGTGACAATTTCGTAGTTAATGGTGTTGGCCGCCTGTGCCCATTCGTCGGCGCTATAGCCAGCTGGAGAAATAACGCTCACATAATCACCAGCACGGGCAACGCTCTGCGCACCAAGATCCACCACGCATTGATCCATAGATACTCGACCGATAAGTGGTGCACGCACTCCATCGTGAGTAACACCGGCAAGAGGAGTGCTTGAGCGTGGGAGGCCATCGGAATAACCCATCACAACTATCCCCAAAGTGGTATCTGCTGCCGCTACTCCAACGCCACCGTACCCAATCGGATCGCCTTTCTTGACCGACTTCACCAAGTGCAATTTGGCGTAAACACTCATTGCCGGTTGCAAACCAAGATCCAAGGAACTACCCATAGTTGTTATATCTGGAGATAGTCCATACATCGCGATACCGAGACGAATCATCGAACGATGTGCTGCTGGCAAGGTGAGTGCCGCTGCAGAATTAGCAAAATGAATGATCTGTGGCGACAACCCAGCTGCGATCAAAGAATCGAGTTTTCGAGAAAACTCATCGAGTTGGAGCTGGTTATAACTCTCACCTGGTTCATCTGCGCGGGCAAAGTGTGACCAATACCCAATTAATTCAAACTCTTCTTTGTGAAGGGATGCATACTCAACAAAGTCGCTCCACTCTTCTAGCACTCCACCGCGATGCATACCGGTATCGACTTCAATGTGCAGACGTGGCTTGGTCCCAACGTTCTTACCAGCAGCTAAGACAGCTTCTAGAAGAGATGTCGAAGAGGCTGATAGGTCGATGCCTGATTTGATTGCGGTCTCGAAATCTTCACCTAGCGGTGTCAGCCAAGCAATCGTGGGCGCTGTAACTCCAGATTCTCGAAGTGTGATTGCTTCTTCAAGGAGCGCAACACCTAACCAGCTTGCCCCTGCATTGAGCGCTGCTTTGGCTACAGGGATCAGGCCATGTCCGTATGCATCAGCTTTAACGACCGCCAAAATTTCTGAGTCAGTCCGCGCCTTAACTGCTCGAATATTCGCTGCAATTGCGCCAAGATCTACTTCGACATACGCCCGCATTAGAGATCCTCGATTATTACCATCGCAGAGGCGATTCCTGCATCGTGCGAGAGTGAGAGCTGAACATTGGCGCCATCTATGCGCTCGGCTATCGCTCCCCTAAAGAGAAAGACAGGTCGACCAGATTCTTCATTGACTACTTCGGCATCGTGCCAGGTGAAAATATCTTTTGCATTCATCGCCTTAGCGAGTGCTTCCTTAGCAGCAAAGCGGGCCGCAAGCGAGGATGTCTTGAGTACTGCTTCACGCTCGGTGAAGATCCGCTCGCGCAGAGATGGTGTCCGCTCTAGCGAGAGCCGAAAGCGCTCGATGTCGACGACATCAATGCCAATTCCGCGAATCATGAGGGCTGCTTTTTTGAAGGCCAGCCGCGATCGACGGCGATCAAGAAGACAAGGAGTGAACCACCTAAAAAGAGTCCGCCCAGTAAATCGCTAAACCAGTGCGTCTTGCGTATGAGGGATACTACGCACACTGTTGCAGTCATCACGCCAACAAGCCAGTAAAGGCGAAGTCCCTTAAAGGGTTTGCGGTTGGTGTAGGTATGGATGAGGTAAGCCAACATTCCCCACGTAAGCAATGCATTTGAAGCATGTCCACTTGGGTATGAGAGTCCACCCTGATGGAGATAATCCATATTCAGGCGTGGTTTGGTTCGACCGAAAATTAATTTGGATAGACCAACGACGCCATTGAGTAGCAGGAGTGCAGCCAGCGAGAGGTTGATCGGACGCCACGATTTAAAACGATAAGCAATCAGAACCGCGGTAATGAGAAGACATGTAGCGGTAAGGCTTCTCAGCCCGAGATCGTCCAGAGCAAGCAGAATATGGCTTGGGACTCCCCTGAAAGTGTAGTGCTTGAGCGCTTCAATACGATGATCGAGGCGATAGATATAACTCTTAGTCATGACCTGCTCTGTAATAAGTAGGAAGCCTACGAAGAGCAGTGCTGATATTGCTAGTGCTCGATTTCGCTCTTGTTTTCTATGAATCTCAAGCGAACCCCAACTCATTCGACAGTAACCGACTTTGCCAAGTTGCGCGGTTGATCTACATCATTGCCGCGGGCTATCGCCATCTCATAAGCGATTACTTGAAGCGGAACTACAGCGAGCACGGGTTGCAAAAATTCATGCGAGGTAGGGATTCGAATATTGTGAGCAGCGCTATCTAGATCAGCATCTCCGATTGCGATGACAACAGCTCCGCGAGCTTTTACTTCCATCACATTACTCGCCATCTTTTCGTGGAGTGGCGAACGAGAGGTTGGCATAATTGCAATGACGGGTGTTCCCTGATCGATCAAAGCGATCGGACCGTGCTTGAGTTCTCCGCCAGCGAATCCTTCGGCGTGCATGTATGCAAGCTCTTTAAGTTTGAGTGCACCCTCAAGTGCGGTTGGGTATCCAACATTTCGACCGAGGAAGAGCATCGATGTTGAGTCCCTAAACTGGCGAGTGAGCGCGCGAAGCGGCTCTACGGTCTCAAGAATTTGCTCGACCTTGCTTGGAAGCTCGGCCAGCTCTTGGCCAATTTCGGCAGAGAGCTCTGCGCTAACAACTCCACGAACACGGCCTAGGTGAAGACCGATGAGATACATCGCGATGAGCTGAGCTGTAAATGCTTTCGTTGAGGCAACAGCAATTTCAGGACCAGCGTGGGTATAGAGAACCGCATCGGATTCACGTGGGATTGTCGATCCGTTGGTATTGCAGACAGCGAATACACGTGCGCCATGGGAACGCGCATAACGCATCGCCATCAACGTATCCATCGTCTCACCAGATTGCGAGATTGGAATAACCAAAGTAGTTCCGTCAACAGCAGGTTCGCGGTAGCGATACTCAGAAGCTAGTTCAACATCGACAGCAATGTTGGCCCACTTTTCAATTGCATACTTGCCAACCAGACCTGCGTGATACGCAGTACCACAGGCGATGATGACAACTTTTGAGATGCCTTCGAGATTAATTCCCGCGGTGATCTCTGGGTCAAGGCCAGCCGTGCGGCCAATGAGAGTGTCTGCGATCGACTTAGGTTGCTCATAAATCTCTTTAAGCATGAAGTGTGGGAATCCCCCACGCTCAGCAGCTGATGCATCCCAAGAAATTTCGTATTCGCGTGGAGTAATAATTGTTCCAGCTAGGTCAGTGACAACGATCGACGATGACGTAATGTCAACAACTTCATCTTGACCGAGTTCAAGTGCATGCTTGGTATACGCAATAAATGCAGAGACATCTGATGCCAGGAAGTTCTCTCCTTGACCCACTCCTACAACGAGCGGAGAGTTGCGACGTGCGCCGACAATGCGTCCAGGCTCGTCGGCATGAATTGCAAGCAAGGTAAAAGATCCGCGCAGTTGGCTGCAGACCTCGCGCATTGCTGCTGCCAAATCACCGTTATGAGCTTTACGAGCATCGCTCAATAAGTGAACAACAGATTCAGTGTCGGTCTCAGATTTAAATACATGGCCACGCTTTTCAAGCTCTGCACGCAACTCAACATAATTCTCGATGATTCCATTATGAATCAGAGCTAGCTTGCCTTCATTATCTAAATGCGGATGCGCGTTGGTATCGGTTGGTCCGCCATGTGTTGCCCAGCGTGTATGTCCAATACCGCTATGGGCATCTGGCTTATTCGCGCCAAGGGTCTCCTCGAGGTTGGCAAGCTTGCCAGCTCGCTTTTCGATCCAGAGAGGTGCACCAGGAGTAACCACAAGTGCAATACCTGCAGAGTCATATCCGCGATATTCCAGACGGCGAAGACCTTCTAGGACTGGTGAGAGAGCCTGGGCCTTACCGGTGTATCCGACAATGCCACACATGGCCTATACCCCCATCAAATCTTTAAAACTCTTTTGGTGCAGTTACTCTGCGAGTTCAGATCTTACTAGTGTCGCGATTTCTTGGGCGATATTCTCGGCCACTTCCTTGCTCTGTGCCTCGACCATCACGCGAACCAACCGTTCGGTGCCCGAAGGACGAACCAAGATACGCCCGCTAGACGCAAGTCGGCTCTCGTGGGTAGACACTGCCTCAGAAATCACCTCTGAACCCGCAAGCTTCTCCTTCTCGACATCTTTGACGTTAATCAATACTTGCGGAAAACGCTCCATCACTCTCGCGAGCTCTTTGAGCGAACGGCCACTATTTTTTACAGCCTGCATCACATGCAGCGCGGTCAAGAGTCCGTCGCCAGTGTTCGCGTAATGACGCATGATGATGTGACCAGATTGCTCTCCGCCGAGTGAATGATTATCGGCCAACATCTTCTCTAAAACATAGCGATCGCCAACTGCAGTGGTTTCAACATTGATATCGAGAGCTTCCATAGCCTTGATAAATCCAAGATTGCTCATCACGGTACCAACAACGGTCTCATTTGTGAGCAGACCGCGAGATTGCCAATCCGCAGCGAGAATAGCCATGATGAAATCGCCATCTACTTCATTGCCTTCGTGATCAACAGCTAAGCATCGATCTGCGTCGCCATCATGTGCAATACCGAGATCAGCACCAACTTCGCGTACCTTGACTTTGAGGTTAGCTAAGTGTGTCGAGCCGCAGTCCTCGTTGATATTCCAACCATTTGGTTCGTGAGAAATTGCAATAACTTCTGCACCAGCCCGCGAGTAAGCCTTTGGTGCTACGCGTGACGATGCACCATTTGCGCAGTCAACAACAATTTTCAATCCAGAGAGATTTGTTGTGAGCGTATTGAGTAG
This sequence comes from uncultured Actinomycetes bacterium, assembly GCA_903916775.1. Lineage (GTDB taxonomy): Bacteria > Actinomycetota > Actinomycetes > Nanopelagicales > Nanopelagicaceae > PALSA-747. The sequence goes on along the minus strand of CAIWXY010000107.1, from coordinate 4,010 downwards.
GTGAAAGAGATATCGCTCAGATGCAGAATTGTCATCGACAACTCGACCAACGTTACGACCTGTTGGTCGCTCCCATTGTTCGCCCATCCGCGCTTCAATTGCCGCTTCAAGTGCATCGTCTAACTTGCCGCCACCTTTTGCAAAGAACTTAATTCCGTTATCGGGCATTGGATTATGCGAAGCGCTGATCATGACGCCAAGATCTGCCCCGGTTTCCGCAACTAGATAAGCAACAGCGGGAGTCGGTAGAACACCAACGCGATAAACATCTACTCCAGCACTTGCAAGGCCAGCTACGACTGCAGCCTCTAGAAATTCTCCAGAGGCGCGCGAATCTTGTCCAACAATTGCGATTGGGCGATGGCCATCGGCATGTTTAAAGGCGCCGATTTCTCCAAGAATATGAGCGGCAGCAATAGCCAAATCAACTGCTAATTCAGCAGTGAGAAAACCATTAGCTAAACCTCGAACACCATCGGTGCCAAAGAGTGTCATTACAGCGCCATAACAGCGAAAACGAAATTAACGCTTGCTGTATTGAGAACGCTTACGTGCCTTCTTGAGACCGTACTTCTTACGCTCAATAACGCGTGGGTCACGAGTAAGGAATCCAGCCTTCTTAAGTGAAGGACGGTTAGCGTCGCGATCAATTTCGTTGAGTGCGCGAGCTACACCAAGACGTAGTGCACCGGCTTGTCCAGAAGTTCCGCCGCCGTTGATGCGAGCAACAACGTCGTATTGGTTCTCTGCACCTACTGTGCGGAAAGGCTCTGATACCAATTGTTGGTGAACCTTATTTGGGAAATAGTTAGCAAGCTCTTTGCCGTTAACGATCCACTTACCTGAACCAGGTGTTAGGCGAACGCGAGCAACAGCTTCTTTACGACGACCAGTTCCTCCACCTGGTGCCTTGATTGCAGCACGGTTGGTTGAAGCAGCTGGAGTTGATGAAGAGTATGAAGTGAGCACTGCTTCATCGTTTGAAGCATCGACATTTGTATCGACTGTTGTATCGAAATCTGACATGGCTTCTTCCTTTACTTCTTCACGATTTGTGAAACTTGAGTGAATACATATGGTGTTGGGTTCTGTGCAGCATGTGGATGCTCTGAACCTGCGTATACCTTGAGCTTTGAACCAACTGAACGACCAAGCTTGTTCTTAGGAATCATTCCTAGGATTGCTTTTTCGATAACGCGTGTTGGATCTTGGTTGATCAAGTCTGCGTACACGATAGAAGTCATACCACCTGGATAACCTGAGTGATGGTGCGCGAACTTCTGTCCGGCCTTCTGTCCTGTAAGAACAATCTTCTCTGCGTTGATAACAACAACGAAGTCACCCATGTCGATATGTGGTGCGAATGTTGTCTTGTGCTTTCCACGAAGGAGCACAGCTGCATGGCTAGCTAGACGACCAAGGACAACTCCTTCAGCGTCGATGACATGCCACTTGCGGGTGACGTCACCAGCTTTCGGTGTAAATGTGCGCACGAGGTCTCTCTCTTTCTAGTCTTATTAGCGGTAAATACATCTCTCATAAAATCGCTTAAAAAGTCATTTCAACAAGATGTAAGAGGAGCAGGTTACCCGCCAAAGGGGGTTGGGGTCAAAATGAGTCCGTCGGGTGAGCTCGCCGGAAGTGGGTAATCCACGCCCACCAGGGTCAGCCCAGCGGCTGGGAAAACGTAGGAATCCGAGACCCTGGCCGCGCCCTTGAGGATCTCTTCCATCCACTCAGGGGCAAATCGCCCTTCCCCCACACACACCCCGGCTCCAACAAGATTTCGGACCATATTCCACCCAAATCCGTCGGCGGCGATATCGCAGATGACAAAGCCATCGGAATCCCGTGACCAGGAAAATTCCGTCAAAGTTCGGATAGTTGTGGCTCCTACTCGGTAGCGGCAGAAGGTCACAAAATCGTGCTTCCCCAGCAGAGGCTTAGCTGCCGCATTCATGAGCTCAATATCGAGGGGGCGAAACCAGGTCGCGGCATCGAGCCTAGCTAGCGGCATTAAATCGCGATTGTTATCAAGGAGCTTGTAGCGATAATGGCGAGCAGTAGCTGAATATCTGGCATCAAAATTTATGGGTGCATCGCCGACTTTGAGCAGGCGAATATCTGGATCAAGAATCTGATTGATCCGAAATTTAAAATTCTCTGGATCGAAGATATCCGCATCGGGTTGATAGCGAGATGCGACCGTGTCGGCAGGAATATCGACATGGATAACTTGGCCTGTTGCATGCACTCCAGCGTCCGTACGACCGGCTACAACGCTCTTAACGGGGTAACGGATAAAGCGAGAGATTGCTTCTTCAATAACGCCTTGGATCGTTCGCTGATCGGGTTGAATCCCCCACCCTGCATAGTTCGTACCGTCGTATGCTAAATCAATTCGTAAACGACGAAACCCGCTCTCAGGGTTGAGAGCGGGTTCGATCATGAAACGACTATCAGTGATTACGTGGTTGCTAATTACTGAAGATTGAGGATTAGTCTTGAACGAGTTCGATAACAGCCATTGGGGCGTTATCTCCGTTACGAGGACCAACCTTTGTGATGCGTGTGTATCCGCCAGGACGTGTAGCGAACTTTGGAGCAATCACAGTGAAGAGTGTGTGTACAACGCTCTTGTTCTGGATTGTCTGCATGACGCGACGACGTGCTGAAAGATCTCCCGCGATCGCAGCAGTGATCAACTTTTCAGCCAATGGACGAAGGCGCTTAGCCTTCGCTTCGGTTGTCTTGATCTTGCCGTGTTCGAAAAGTTGCTCAGCCAGAGTGCCTAGCAACAATCTTTCGTGAGCTGGACCGCTTCCGAGACGGGGTCCTCTGCTTGGTGTTGGCATGGCGTTCTCCTAGAGCTGTTCTGACTCGACGATGTCATCGTCAACGTCAGTTCCGTAGTTGTGGTGTTTTGTTGGATCAAATCCGATTGGGCTGTCCTTGAGCTGAAGACCCATGCTGTGAAGTTTTGCCTTCACTTCATCGATCGACTTCGAACCGAAGTTACGAATATCAAGAAGGTCAGCCTCTGAACGTCCTACAAGCTCACCGACGGTATGAATACCTTCGCGCTTCAAGCAGTTGTATGAACGTACTGTGAGATCGAGATCTTCGATTGGAAGAGCAAGGTCAGCAGCTAGAGCAGCATCTTGGACGCTAGGTCCCATTTCGATGCCTTCAGCGTTGACATTCAATTCACGTGCGAGGCCGAAGAGTTCAACCAATGTTTTACCAGCTGATGCCATGGCATCTGCAGGAGTCATTGACTGCTTTGTCTCTACGTCCACGATCAAACGATCGAAGTCTGTGCGTTGTTCAACACGAGTTGCTTCTACCTTGTAGGTAACGCGAAGCACTGGTGAGTAAATTGAATCCACTGGGATGCGTCCGATGTCGCCACCTGCAGCCTTGTTTGAGACAGCTGTGACATAGCCACGACCGCGCTCAACAGTGAGTTCAACTTCAAAGTTAGCCTTTGAATTCAGGGTAGCGATGTGAAGATCTGGGTTATGAATCGCAACTCCAGCAGGAGCAGCAACATCAGCACCAGTTACAACACCTTCGCCACTCTTGCGAATGTAAAGAAGTGATGGCTCATCGTTATCTGATGAAAGCACCAAGTTCTTGATGTTCAGGACGATCTCTGTGAGATCTTCCTTAACACCTTCAAGAGTTGTGAATTCGTGAAGAGCTCCGTTGACACGAATGCTGGTGATTGCGGCACCAGGGATCGAAGACAACAAAGTACGGCGTAATGAGTTACCGAGGGTATAACCAAAGCCTGGCTCTAGCGGTTCGATAATGAAACGCGAGCGAAACTCCGATACAACTTCCTCAGTGAGGATAGGGCGTTGTGCAATGAGCACTTAGTTCCTCCATACGTTGGGGAGATCCACTATTTGATCTCCTGTTGTTAAATTATTGAAAGGTATTAATTACTTGCTGTAGAGCTCAACGATCAACTGCTCTTGAATCTGAGTGTCGATGATTGTGCGGGT
>CAIWXY010000106.1 GCA_903916775.1 uncultured Actinomycetes bacterium | reverse complement strand
CTCACCGTCCTACTCATTGTCGCAATATTTGTTGCAATTGTTGGAGCTATCCGTTGGGGTCGTGCGCGCGCGGATTGGGCAATGATTCGCAATCTCGCAATTATCCAATTCCTAGGAATTGTGGCTCAGATCGTGCTCGGTGGAATCACGGTGCTCACCAAACTTAACCCTTTCGCGGTCTCATCCCACTTCCTGCTTTCAATACTATTAATTGGCGCATCTCTCTCACTTCGCCAACGAATGGTTAACTCACCTCGAACCAACGTACTTCCAACCACGTTGTGGCTTATTCGCGCGCTTCTAGCATTGAGCGCCATCGTGATCATGCTCGGAACTGTGGTCACCGGAAGCGGACCGCACGCTGGCGATATTCAAGCCAAGCGATATCACATAGATCCTCGACTGATTAGTTGGATGCATGCCGATGCAGTCATTGCACTCATCACTCTGACTATTGGCCTGATATTGGTGGCTCGAGTTTCAGAAACTGTAACCAACCGTGCACTCGTTGGTAAGCAAGGCGTGCTCTTCTTAGCTGTCTGTCTTGGACAAGGTCTTATTGGCTATATCCAATACTTTACGCACCTTCCTGAAGGTCTCGTAGCGCTGCATCTCTTGGGAGCCGGATGCATCTGGCTCGCCATGTGGAATATCGCTTTTACCTCACATGCACTATCCCGTACCACTTTATCCGCTCACTAACGACCGACTCACTAATAAATATCACGAACATCGAAAACTGAAGAAAGAGGAATGACATGAATAGCACTCCACTCGTGCACAACACCTGGACTGAAAACGATGATAAGGCGGTTGTTGTCGCTCGCGCGCTTGCAATGGATGCAGTGCAGAAGGCTGGCCACGGCCACCCTGGCACGGCTATGTCATTAGCTCCTGCCGCTTACACGCTATTCCAACGCTTCCTACGCCATGATCCAACTGATTCGCAATGGCTAGGCCGCGATCGCTTCGTACTTTCTTGCGGACACTCATCACTCACCCTTTACATTCAACTCTTCCTTTCTGGCTACGGCCTCTCACTCGATGATCTCAAGGCATTTCGTACGCATAATTCCCTCACTCCAGGACACCCTGAATATGGCCACACCAATGGCGTAGAAGTCACAACTGGTCCTTTGGGTGCCGGTATTTCAATGGCTGTTGGCATGGCAATGGCTGCTCGCTATGAAAAGGGTTTGCTAGACCCAGAGAGCACAACATCTCTCTTTGATCACAACATTTGGGTGATCTGTTCAGATGGCGATCTTGAAGAAGGCGTCAGCGGTGAAGCCTCATCAGTTGCCGGAACCCAAGCTCTCGGCAATCTCAAAATGATCTACGACGACAACCGCATCTCTATTGAGGGTGACACACATGTCGCTTTCACAGAAGATGTAACTGCTCGCTACCGCGCATATGGCTGGAAGGTTATTGAAGTCGCCGCGCTTTCCGATGGCAACGTTGATCGCGAAAAGCTTGAAGCCGCGATGATCGAGGCTGAGAAAATTTCTGATGTACCTGTCCTCATTCGCATGCACAGCACAATCGCTTGGCCCGCTCCAACTGCAAAGGGAACCGCAGAATCACATGGCTCTGCTTTGGGAGCTGAGGAGATTGCTGCAACAAAGGTTCTTCTCGGACTTAACCCAGAAGAGAGCTTTATCGTTCCTGACGAAGTCTTGGCTCATGCCCGCGAAGTTATTACCCGTGGTAAGGCTGCGCATGCACAGTGGGATGCAGAATTTAAATCATGGGCGCAAGCTCACCCAGAGCGCGCCGCACTGCTTGAGCGTCTACGTTCACATGAACTTCCTGCAGGGTGGGAGAACGCGCTTCCAGAGTTCCCAGCTGGCAAGGATGTAGCAACCCGCGCCGCATCTGGAAAAGTCATTAATGCAATTGCCGACGTGTTGCCAGAGTTCTGGGGCGGTTCTGCTGACCTCGCAGGCAGCAACAACACCACGATTAACTCAAGCAGCTCATTCTTGCCGACTAACAGCGCCATGGAAGGAGCCGATCCTTACGGTCGGGTCATCCACTTTGGAATTCGCGAGCATGCAATGGGAGGCATCCTCAATGGAATTGCACTCCACGGCTTGAGTAAGCCATTTGGTGGAACATTCCTCGTATTTAGTGATTACATGCGTGGAGCTGTTCGCCTAGCTGCGCTCATGGACATTCCTGTGACATTTGTCTGGACCCACGACTCGATTGGACTTGGCGAAGATGGTCCAACTCACCAACCAATCGAACACATCGCTTCACTTCGCTTGATTCCAAACCTCGCAGTGATTCGTCCTGCAGATGCAAATGAGACATCAATTGCATGGCGTGAAGTAATCAAGCGCGCAAAGCCAGCAGGCCTTGCGCTCTCTCGTCAAAATCTTCCGGTCCTCGATCGAACCGTATTTGCAAGCGCAGAAGGTGTTGCAAATGGCGCATATGTCCTTAGCGACAGCGAGGGCACTCCAGATGTCATCATCATTGCCACTGGTTCTGAAGTTGCGCTAGCGATCACCGCGCAAGCCACACTCAAGGAACAGGGCATCAAGGCTCGCGTTGTTAGCGCACCATGCCTTGAATG
>CAIWXY010000105.1 GCA_903916775.1 uncultured Actinomycetes bacterium | reverse complement strand
TGCAGTCTTGGCCGGTACCAACAAGGTATCTCTTGAGACAGTCATCGTCACGCTCTTCTACGTTGCTGGTGTATCTATCCCGCTCTTTGGTTTTGCTGTTGGTGGACAGAAGCTTCTCGCAAAGTCCCGTCGCCTCTCAAAGCACACTGGTCGCATCCAAATTGCATCTGGCTTGATCATGATTCTCACGGCAGTTGCAATTTATACAAACTACGACAAGACAATTGAAGCTAAATTGCTCAATGCAGTTCCTTCATACACCAATGCTTTGACGAGTATTGAAAGAACTTCAAGTGTGACCAAGGCTTTGGCGAAGCTCAAGGGGACCAAGAATGTGCCTGCCTCAGCAAATGTAGATACTTCGGGACTCTTCAATGGAAGTGGTGGAGCGCCATCGCAGGCTCCTGAGTTCACTGGAATCTCAAAGTGGCTCAACACATCTGGTCCACAGACTCTTGCAAGTTTGAAGGGCAAGGTTGTACTCGTCGACTTCTGGACCTATAGCTGCATCAACTGCCTACGAACCTTGCCGCACGTTGAGGCCTGGTACAACAAGTATCACTCCGCTGGTTTCGATGTGATTGGTGTAAGCACTCCTGAGTTCGCATTCGAGAAGGATGCTGGCAATGTCAGCTCTGCAATCAAGCGCTACAAGATTCCATACCCAGTTGCGCTCGACAATAACTATGCAACCTGGAACGCCTACAACAATGAGTATTGGCCCGCTGAATACCTCATTGACGCTACGGGCCACATCCGTCGTGCAGAGTTTGGCGAGGGAAACTACGGCGAGACCGAGCAGGCGATCCGTACCTTGCTAGGAAATGCAGGACACACTGTGACTGTCGCTCCATCTGATCTTCCAGATACAACTCCTACAAATCAAAATACCCCGGAGACCTACTTTGGTAGCAACCGCGCACAATATGGCTACCCAGAGCCAAACTATCCAAATGGAACCTTTACGATTCCAGAGCAAGCCACAGTTCCGGTTGATCAATTTGCCTTCGGTGGCATATGGACGATCGCATCTGAGTATGCGCAAGCCACAAAGGGCGCAACGCTCACGGAGCACTTCCAAGCTACTAAGGTCTATCTCATCCTCAATCCTGTTAAAGGCGTTACCAACAAGGTCGACGTCACCTTCAATGGCAAACCTCTTGTTGGCAAATTTGCGGGTAGCGATGTGGTGAACGGTGTTATAACACCCGATTCAGATCGGTTGTATAACATCTTCGACAGTGGCAACACGCAGACCGATGGCACGTTGAAGTTCACCTTCGAGAACACTGGAACCCAGGCCTTCACCTTTACCTTCGGATAAGCCCTGGAGTCTTTGAAGTAGACTCACCGCATGCATAAAGCCCTGCTGCTCGCCGCTCTTACATCGGTGGCGACCGCGCTCGGCGGATTTCTTGCGGTGAGAGTTCGGGATCGAACTCACATCATTTTAGGACTTGCAGCTGGCCTGATGCTCGGCCTGGTCTTCTTCGATCTGATTCCATCTGTCTTCGAAGAGAATCCAACTCACTTCGGGGGCGTGCGTTCGGTAGGACTAGCAATCGTCTTGGGCTTCTTAATTCTCCATTTTTCAGAGCGCTGGTTTGCAACTCACGAACCCTACGACTCGCATCACGATAACGACCATACCCATCACGCCGGTCGTTTAGCCGCCTTTGCGATGGCGGGACACGTCTTCGCGGATGGTCTTGGAGTTGGAGCAGCTTTTAGAGTTTCTAGTTCTTTGGGGCTCGCAGTCTTTGCCGCGATCATGGTCCACGCATTTAGCGATGG
>CAIWXY010000104.1 GCA_903916775.1 uncultured Actinomycetes bacterium | reverse complement strand
CGGATTGTGGGGTCATTTGATTAATGATCTTCGCGATTCCATGACTGGCTTTATCCCGGCCCTCTAATGACAAACACAGAGAACTCAATCGACATCGGAGTAGTTGGCCTGCTCCGATGGGCTTGGCGTCAACTGACGAGCATGCGTACGGCCCTTATTCTGCTTATGCTTTTGGGGGTTGCTGCCATTCCGGGATCGCTCTTCCCGCAGCGTAGCCAAGAACCACAGAAGGTAGACCAATACTTCGCAAATGATCCAACTTTGGCCCACTGGATGGATCGTCTGCGTTTATTTAATGTCTACGCATCGCCATGGTTTAGCGCAATCTATCTACTTCTTTTTATCTCGCTCATTGGATGTGTTCTTCCGCGGACTTTCACGCACCTTCGTGCCATTGGGAAGAAGCCACCTCTCACTCCTAAAAATCTCGATCGCATGGAGGGGCATCGCATTATTGCTAGCGCTGATGCTGCAGCCTCATTTGAACTCGCACGCAAGTGGCTAAAGAAAAATCGATATCGGCTGCGGATTCAGGATGGTTCGATTTCAGCAGAGAAGGGTTACCTGCGCGAGACCGGCAACTTGATGTTCCATCTCTCACTTATTTTGATTTTGGTTGGCGTTGCCCTCGGTTCTCTTTTTGGCATGAAGGGTGAGACGATTCTGAACGTTGGTGATCGTTTTATTAATACCCCGACTTCATACGACACGATTACATATGGAAAATTTCAGGGGCAAGGAACGCTGATTCCATTTGCGCTGACCGCCACAGATTTTGCAGCTAAATATGATCCGATCACGGGACAACCAACGGACTACACTCTGACGACATCAGTTGAAAATCCAATTGGCTCAACTCCTAAGAAAATTATTATTAAAGTTAATAAGCCACTGACGTATGGATCAACAAAGATTTATCTGCAAGCAAATGGTTATTCACCGATCGTTACAATTCGTGATAAAACTGGAGCAGTAGTTTTTAACGGCCCAACTATTTTTCTACCTCAGGATGCAGACCTCACTTCTGTAGGCGCAATTAAGGAACCGGATATGACGCCGCAGATCGGCTTCATCGGCACCTTCCTTCCAACCGCCCAAATGAATATGAAGCGCGGAGGCTTCTCTTCCTATCCAGAGGTGCTCAATCCTGAGCTACTTCTTTCGGCATGGAAGGGCAACCTTGGACTCGATTCAGGTACCCCACAGTCTGTGTACCAACTCAACACCGCTGCGATGAAGGAGATTGGCATTAAGGCGCTGCTGCTTGGTGATACCTATAACTTCGGTGAGGGTTCGATCACATTCACTGGCTGGAAGTCGTGGGTGAACCTGCAGATTGTTGAGGATCCAGGCAAGATGTATGCATTGTTCGGTGCAATATTTGCCATCTTGGGTCTGCTGATCTCGCTCTTCACGCGCCAGCGTCGAATCTGGGTTCGTGTAGGAAGTGACATTGAGATTGCAGGTCTGGCAAAGAATGGTATTCCAGGGCTTGATAAAGAACTTGACGATCTAGCTCGCGCATTATCAGGAAGTAAAGAGGAGCAAAAGTGAATTCAATTCAGTTAGCAACATTTTCAAATCATGCGATCTACGCCTGCCTTGCCATCTTTGCGGTGGCGTTCGTGGCTCACACGATTGAAGTTGCTTGGTCTGTGCGTAATGTTGAAGGACAAGCAAAGACCGAGTTCGAATTTACTCGCACAGATCGTGCTGGTCGCATCGGAACAGCGATGATGATTTTAGGTTTTCTTGTTCTGCTTGTTGCAGTCACTACCCGAGGAATGTCTGCGCATCGCGTGCCATGGGGCAATATGTATGAATTCTCAATAACAGGTGCTCTTACTCTTACGGGTGCTTACCTATTTGCTTTAGCTAAGTACAAACTGCGTTGGCTTGGTCTTCCAGTTTCACTCGCCACCCTGCTCACTCTAGGAACAGCAATCACAGTGCTCTATCGTCCAAGCGAACAACTGGTACCGGCACTCAAATCTCCGTGGCTTGCACTTCACGTCTCGGCTGCGATCATTTCTGGTGGAGTATTTCTTGTTGCCAATCTTGTTGCTGCAACATACCTCTGGATGGACGCTATTGAAAAGAAGGGTCCTCGCCCAACGTGGGCAGCAAAGATTCCTTCATTGGAATCACTCGATCAGCTCTCGTATCGCTTGATCGCTTTTGTTTTCCCGCTCTGGACCTTTGCGATTATTGCTGGAGCAATCTGGGCTGAATCTGCCTGGGGCAAGTACTGGGGTTGGGATCCAAAGGAGACCTGGGCATTTATTACCTGGGTTGCGTATGCGGCTTATCTCCATGCACGCGTCACTGTTGGCTGGCGCGGAAAGCGTGCGGCATGGCTCTGCATCTTCGCAGGTTCAACATTCCTCTTTAACTACATTTACATCAATATTTGGGGAACTGGCTTACATACGTATTCCGGTTTATAAGATCTAGTTTTAGTTCAGAGCTTTCCAAGAAATTCAGGGTTGTCGTCTGGCGGGATAGGAGAACCGCCGCGGGGCTTGCGCGCTCTTGGCGCTTGTGGTCCCTTTGGGCGGCCTGCGTAGAACCAGGCGATTGCGCCAAAGAATCCAAAGAATAGAACAATGAGTATCCACGCCCATTTAGGCAGATTACGTACCACGCTCTGCTCTGTGCGAGCTGCATCAATCAGCGCATAAAGCTCGACGCCGAATGAGATCAGGACAATCAGAGTATCTAGCATGGAATGAGTTTAGCCCTATCTGAGGCGAATCTGTTTTAGATGAAGAATGCGACTGCGAGTCCGACTGCAAAGTACAGCTGCAATTTTCCTACTCGGCCAAGAATTGGAATGAGATCGCGACCCTTCGCTCCTTTAAGGACCTCGCCGCAAATCAAATACGTTTGTGGAATGAGCGCAATAGTGATGAAAGCGCGCGTGGTGATGATTGCAGCTATGCCTGCTGCAATATGTGCGAGCAGAAGAAGTCCGACAAACATCCAGCGGGCACCACGATCGCCAAGACGCACAGCTAGCGTTTTTTTACCGACAACTGCATCCTTAGGAAGGTCGCGCAGATTATTAATCGCCAAAATTGCGCATGCCAGTGCGCCCATAGGTAATGCGACAACAAGAGATTGCCAGGTAAGTATTTCTGATTGAACGAAGTAACTTCCCATCGTTGCTACTAATCCGAAGAAGAGAAAGACCGATACTTCACCGAAGCCCTTATAGCCATAGGGACTTTTGCCACCGGTGTATGTCCATGCCGCAACAATTGCGACTGCTCCTACGAGTACAAGCCACCACGATGTTCGCGAAGAAAGATACAAGCCAACAATCGAAGCCGCTGCGAAGGTGAGGTACGCAGCTCTTTTGACGGCAGCGGCCGTTGCGAGTCCTGTGGCTACCAAACGAACGGGACCCACTCGATTCTCGTCGGTGCCACGAATTCCGTCGCTGTAGTCATTTGAATAGTTGACGCCGATTTGAAGCAGCAGACTTACACCAAGTGCCAACCCTGCGTTGAGCCAGTTAATTGGGTGGCTGCTCATGTGCTGGAGAGAAGTACCGACAACTACTGGCGCGAGTGCCGCAGGCAGGGTGCGGGGACGGGCTCCTGCTATCCATTTATTCACGTATGTGACTCGATTCGTCGCGGTGGTGCTTGTAATGGAACTTCTGACAGATTCTCATGCTTGCTGCCGTTCAAATGCAGCTCGCAACTTAGATCTATCTGGCTTACCAATTGATGTCAACGGCAGGGTAATCGGGGAGAAATATTCTTTGGGAACTGCATGGCTTCCGATTGTCTCTCGCAGATAGTTTTTCACCTCTTCGATCTCGATCTGCGCATCTGATGCCAAACAAAGAATCGACCCCCATTCAACACTTGCCACCGAGAAAGTCATAAATGCTTGGCTCGAATATCGTTTGTTGAGTTCGTTTTCGATAAGCGACAGCGAAATTTTCTCGCCACCAGAAATTATCTGGTCATCGATTCGACCATGAATAAATAATTTACCGTCACGAAATTCGCCAACATCCGAGGTAACAAACCAGTCACCATCTGATGTTTTCGCCCATGCATCATCTGCTCCAAGATATGTGAAAGCTCTCATTGGGCCACGAAGCGCAATGACGCCGTGCTGATCCACGCGAGCATCGACACCTTCAAGCGGCATGTTGTTGTAGATACAACCACCACTCATCTCTGACATTCCATATGTGGTCACAATGTTGATGTTCTTATTTATGGCAGCAGACATGAGAGGAAGCGGTGTGGCTGCACCACCAACGAGTACTGCTTGAGCTTCCTGCAAATGATGAAGCAGCACATCATCACCATTAAGTGCGCGGTATAACTGGGTAGGGACCACTGATGTAAATTCAGCGCTCTGATAAGTGCCACCTTTGCGAAGATCGATAATGTCAGTTCCAAGTT